>VBDA01000149.1:11006-16083 GCA_005883655.1 Betaproteobacteria bacterium
GATGAGCTGTTCAGCCGACGCGCTGAACGACGCTAGCGCTTCGTCGTCTATATCCCGCGGATGGGCGAACATTTTGGCGCCGAGGCCACTTTCTTGCGCGAAGCCGACGGCGGCGCGCGCCAGATGAGTCTTGCCAACGCCGGGGCCGCCCCAGATCAGCATCCCGGTCTCGCTGCCACCGGTCACGAACGCCAATAACGTATCCACCAGCTCGGCATTGCGGCCCGCCAGGAAATTGGCAAAGCTCGGCGGCTCGGGAACCGCGAGCTCGAAAACGAGCTGTTCCACGAATGACGCGTCAGCGATACAGGGGGGACTCGTGATACTCAGCCCGCAGGTGACGCAGGCCTACCAGCAACGCAGCGCTCACCGGCAGCGCCAGCAGTACGCCGGCGAATCCGAAAAGTTGGCCGAAGGCGAGGAGCGCGAAGATCACCACCAGCGGATGCAGCCCGATGCGATCACCGACCAGCCAGGGAATAAGCACGTAGCCTTCCAGCAACTGGCCGATGCCGTACACGGCGAGCACCGCGGCGAAACCCGGCCAGCCGTTCCATTGCAGCAATGCAGCGAGCACGCCGAGGATGAGCCCAAGCCCGAAGCCAACGTAGGGAATGAATACCAAGAGGCCGGTGAGTATGCCGATGGGCAACGCGAATTGCAGTCCGGCCAGCGTCAGTCCCACCGCGTAATAAATCGCCAGCACGCCCATCACCGACAGCTGGCCGCGAAGAAATTCTCCCAGAACGTTGTCGATCTCGGTTGCCATGGTGCGCACTTTGGCGAGCCAGCGCCGTGGCGTGAGCTCGTCCAGGCGCCGCACTATCCGACTCCAGTCACGAAGCAGGTAGAACATCACCACCGGGATCAGGACCAGATTGATCAGTATGCCCACCACCATCATCCCGCCCGCCTTCAGCCCCGTCAGAACCTTGAGCGATACTGCCTGCGCGCTGTCGAGATTGTCGGCGATGAGCTGTTTGATGGAGTCGAGATCGAACTGCAGTTGAATGCCGAATTTTTCGTTGAGCCACGGCGCGAACTGCGCATAAAGCCCCGCCGCAAGCTCGGGCAGGCGCTTGGCTAACAGCGAAAACTCGTTGTGCACCAACGGCGCCAGCACCAGCAGCAAGGCCAGCACCAGAACCAGAGCGACCAGCATCACCAGCAACGCTCCGACGGTTCGCGGCACTCGTTTGCGTTCCATCCAACTCACCGCGGGCTTGCCGACGTAGGCCAGCATGCCACCGATGAGAAACGGCGTCAGGATCGGTCCGAGCCAATGCAGCAGCGCCGCGATCACGATCACCGCTCCGACGACCCACAGGTAGTGCTTCGGGCTCAGACGAGCCGCTGTCGCAACGACAACGACTGTCGACGACGGGACGGGGTTGTCTCCCGGCTGCGGGCTGCTAGGAGCCATTTACGGTAAAATCGACGAACACGCGGTTGCCTTGGGGTTGCCTAAAAAGTCGCTCACTGTACCGCGCGCGACGCGGCGACTCAATCCGACTCTTCCCATGCCATCGTCAGGCCCCTTGTCGTACCTCGAGGCCGGCGTCGACATCGACGCCGGTGACCGGCTGGTGGAGAACATCAAGCCCTACGCCAAGCGAACGCTGCGACCCGAAGTGCTGGCAGGCATCGGCGGCTTTGGCGCATTGATCGAGCTGCCCAAGCGCTTTCGCGAGCCGGTCCTCGTCGCCGGAACCGATGGCGTTGGCACCAAGCTTAAATTTGCCTTCGCGCTCGGTAAGCACGACACGATCGGCATCGATTTGGTCGCAATGAGCGTCAACGATATTCTGGTTCAGGGCGCGGAGCCGCTTTTCTTCCTCGACTATTACGTCTGCGAGCGGCTGGAGGTGGACGTGGCCACCGAAGTGATCAAAGGCATCGCGCGCGGCTGCGAAATCGCCGGATGCGCTTTGATCGGCGGCGAAACGGCAGAGCATCCGCGTGCATTTACTCCGGGCGAATATGATCTCGCCGGATTTGCGGTGGGCGTCGTCGAGAAATCCAAAGCGATCGATGGCGGGACCATCGCCGCCGGCGACGTCCTCATCGGGCTCGCATCGAGCGGCCCGCACTCGAATGGATTTTCACTGATCCGCAGCATCGTCGAATCTTCGGGCGCGGATATGAGGCGCGCCGTCGAAGGCGTTACCAGCACCGCGACGCTCGGCGAAGCCTTGCTCACGCCGACGCGCATCTACGTCAAGCCGGTGCTGACACTCCTGGCGCAAACCGAGATCAAGGGCATGGCACACATCACGGGCGGCGGCTTGAGCGAGAACACGCACCGCATGTTCGGTCCCGGGCTCGCCGCGCGCATCGACTCGGCCCGCTGGCCTCGGCCGCCTATCTTCGACTGGCTGCAGCGTACGGGCAAGGTCGCCAGCGCCGAGATGCACCGCGTATTCAACTGCGGCATCGGTCTGGTGCTGGTCGTGGATCCCGCAACAGCGCAAGCAACGATCGATCGGCTTACGACGCTGGGCGAAGCGGCCTACGTCATCGGCGCAGTCGAGCAGCAAAAACCCGGCTCGCCGGGCACGATCGTTATTTAGCGGATCCCCGAACATGAAGCGGCTGGTTATCCTGATCTCCGGCCGCGGGTCGAACATGAGCGCGATACTCGATGCGGTCGGCGACGGCAGGATCGATGGTGAGGTCATGGCCGTCATTAGCAACCGAACCGACGCGGCGGGCCTCGCGCTCGCGGCCGATCGGGGCATTGCGACCATGGCGTCGAAAATGCGCTCACGGCCGCCATCGATGCGCATGCGCCGGACCTGATCGTTCTTGCCGGCTTCATGCGCATTCTATCCCGCGCATTTGTCGATCGATACGGGGGGCGCGTGATCAACATACATCCCTCGTTGCTGCCGACATATCCGGGCCTCGACACACACAGCCGCGCGCTCGCCGACGGGGTCAGAATTCACGGCTGCACCGTGCATTTCGTGACCGGCGACGTCGATCATGGACCGATCATCGCGCAGGCGTCGGTGCCGGTGCGCAACGATGATGACGCCAAGACACTCGCCGCGCGCGTGCTCGAGGCTGAGCACCGAACGCTGGTCGCTGCCGTCGGATGGTATTGCGCCGGACGCTTGGTCATCGACGGAGCCCGGGTGCGCGTTAAGAACGAACACGCCGATCTCCCGCCACAGATCGTTCCGGCGCCGGACCTGTCATAGCTTTACTGGAAATGAGCCTGTGACAACTTTCGCAATGCTCGATAAGCTCTGGCCCTCACGCTTGCGACCGCGCGGCATATTGATGCTGGCGTTTGTCGGGTCGCTGCTGTTGCACCTTGCGATCACGCAATGGGACGTACGCTTCTCCGACTCAACTGAGGACCTGCCGCCACTCACCGCGACCATCACCGAATTGCCGCCACCGCCTGCGCCCGCGCCGGCCGCTCGTCCAACGCCCAAACCCAAGCCCAAGCGCAACGTCCGCGTCGCCTCTGTTGCGTCCGCACCCGTCGTGGCCGAGGCGGAGCCGGCCGTCGAACAGGCCTTGGCCGCGCCTCAGGACGCGGCTGCCGAACCGCCGCTGCCCACTCCGCCTCTCGACGAGCCTATCGCCGCGGCGACGGAGATTCAGCCGCTGCTGAAACAATTACCGCCGCGTATCGACCTCGCCTACCGTGCTTTCCTCGGTACCCGCGGATTTTTTATCGGCGACGCTGTGTACAGGCTCGAACATTCGGCTAACCAGTACAAGATCTCCACCGTGGGCGAAGCTCGCGGATTGGCAGCGCTGCTGTTTCGCGGGCAGGGGAAGGCAACCAGCGAAGGCGCCATTACCGCCAGCGGCCTGCAGCCCAATACCTACAGGATCGAACGCACCAACAACTATCGGCGCGAATCGGCGACCTTCGATTGGGAAACCGGCATGGTGATCCTGAACGACGACAAGGCTCTGCCGCTGGAGCTGCCAACGTTCGACCCGCTGGCAGTGATATGGCAGTTCTACTTCGCTCCGCCCGACCAGGAAGACGCGGAATTCAATATCGCGACCACGCGCAAGATCTACCATTACATCTTTCATCGCGTCGGAAACGAAACGGTGACGCTGCCCTTCGGAGACGTCGACAGCCAGATCTGGCGGCGACAGAGCGGCGACGGTGGTCTCGAAGCGCAGATCTGGCTGGCGCCCTCGCTGCACTACGTGGCGGTCAAGGTGCGTCTCTCCAATGATCGCGCGACCGTCGAAGCTCTCCTCGACAGTATTCACGTCGACGAAACCATCGCGCAACAATGATCCGTGCGAGCCAGCTCGGCGCGCTGTCCGACGCGCTCGCTTCGGTGTTGCCGCTCGCCGAGCCGGCCGACGCGACGCTGCGCAATTTTTTTCGCCGCCATCCCGGCCTGGGTCAGCGTGATCGCGCATTCGTCGCCGAAGGTACCTTCGCCACATTGCGACGCCTGCGCTCGCTGACCGCGCAGGCGCGAAGCTCGACGCCGCGGTTGCTTGCGATCGCGGTGACGCTGCGGGAGTTGGGAATCAGTCTGCGCGATCTGGAGCCGGCACTGACGAGCGACGAGCGAGCCTGGGCGAGGGTTTTCAAGGCCTACCGTCCCGAGCTCAGCCCGGCCGAGGCTGCCGAGCTTCCCGATTGGCTGTGGGCGAAGATCGACCGCACTTTCGCCGCCGAGGAACGTGACGCGCTGGCCCGTTCGTGGCTTTCGCCGGCCCCGCTCGATTTGCGGGTCAATGCGCTCAAGATCACCCGCGACGAGGCGCGAGCGGCGCTGGCCGAAGCGGACATCGCATCGGAGCCGACACCGTACTCGCCGTGGGGGCTGCGCGCCGAGGGCAAGCCTGCGATCCGGCACCATCCGCTCTTCCTGTCCGGCGCCATCGAGGTCCAGGACGAGGGCAGCCAATTGCTCGGCCTGATCGTCGCGCCCAAGCGCAGCGAGATGGTCGTCGACTTTTGTGCCGGCGCCGGCGGCAAGACCTTGTTGCTGGGCGCGATCATGCGCTCCCAGGGGCGCCTCTATGCCTTCGATGTCTCTGCCGGGAGGCTAGCCAGGCTCAAGCCGCGTCTCGCGCGATCCGG
>VBDA01000529.1 GCA_005883655.1 Betaproteobacteria bacterium
ACAACCTGGGCTACGGCTGCATCAATCGCCTCCAGCAAGCCTCCGGCGGCGAGCCGTTCAACAATCTCTTCGACGATTGCGTGCAGGGACCCGGTGGCGCGCCACGCATCGACTTCGCCGCGCACGCGACATCACTCGGCGCGCTCGCGGAGAATGTGAAGACCATTCTCCAGTTCGAAGCGGCCATGTCGCGCGCTCGCGCTGCGGATCGCACCTATCTCATCTGCATCGAAACCGATCCCGATCGCACCACTGCTGAAGGCGGATGCTGGTGGGAAGTGGCGGTGCCCGAAGTCTCCGACCGGGTCGAAGTGCGCAAGGCTCGCCACGCCTACGAGCAGGACAAGCAACAGCAAAAGCTATGACT
>VBDA01000530.1 GCA_005883655.1 Betaproteobacteria bacterium
CGGCGACGGCGCGATCGATTTCAGGGCCCTGCTGAAGCTGCTTCACGACAACGCCTATTGCGGCTGGCTGGTGGTCGAGGCGGAGCAGGATCCGGTCGTGGCGCCGAGCTATGAATACGCCGGCAAGGGCTACCGCTATCTGCGCGGGCTGGTGGAAGAACTGGCATGAGTCTCCTGGTCAAGGCCAATCGCGAGGGCGCGGAAATCGTCAGGGTGACTCCGGAATCGGCCGGTTGGAAATACGTCGGCTTTGCGGCGTACCGGCTTGCACCGGACGAGGAAGTCGCGCCGAGGACGAGCGCCACCGACGAAATATGTATCGTCATCCTGAGCGGGACGGTGAGCGTCAATACCGAAGGCCAGACGTGGCGCAAGCTCAGCGGCCGCAGCAGCGTTTTCGAGCCGCGCGCGCCTTACGCCGTTTATCTTCCCCGTGGACACGGCGTGACCGTCCGTGCACACACACCAAGCGAGGTCGGCGTGGCAAGTGCGCCTGGCAGGGGCCGTTCGCCCGCGCGCCTGATCGAGCCGGAAACGATGAAGCGTTTCGCTCGCGGCGAGGGTCTCAATCAACGCTTCGTCTGCGATATCCTGCCGCAGACGGAAGCGGCCGATCACTTGCTGGTGGTGGAAGTCGTCACGCCGGGCGGGCACTCGTCCAGCTATCCGCCGCACAAGCATGATACTGACAATCTTCCGCTCGAGAGCTCACTCGAGGAAACGTATTACCATCGGCTAAATCCCGCTCAGGGCTTCGCATTTCAACGCGTGTACAGCGACGACCGCTCGCTCGACGAAGCCCTCGCGGTGGAAGATCACGATGTGGTAATGGTCCCGAGAGGCTATCATCCGGTGGTCGTGCCGTTTGGGTACGATTCGTACTATCTGAATGTGATGGCGGGCCCGACGCGCGAGTGGCATTTCAAGAACGACCCGGCGCACGAGTGGCTGCTCCAACG
>VBDA01000150.1:0-1238 GCA_005883655.1 Betaproteobacteria bacterium
GCATCGCATGGTGGCCACGGACGTGACCGATTTCGTGGGCGACGACGGCGAGAAACTCGGCATCATTGGCGGTTGCGTGCACCAATTCATCGGTGACGATGATGGTGCCTCCCGGCAGCGCCAGCGCGTTCGGCATCCCCCCATGGCGGAACTCGAGCCGGTAGCTTTGCGCGTCTTCGCCTTCGACGAACCGAGCGTACTTTTCTTCGAGCTCTTCGGTTTCCTCCTCGGTCAGCGTCGAAGGCTTGAAGATCGTGCGGTCGAGAAATTCAAGCGTTCGCTTGCCCAGAAAAGCTTCGACCGTCGGGCTGATGCGCCTTGAAACCGGCTCCGCGGCGAGCGGCAGCACGAACGCCACGATCAGCCACACGGCGCCAGCGGTAAGCATGAGCCCGGTGACGGCTGCCCACCACCGCGACTCGATCGCGAACGCAACGCGCGCTATGATGTCCTTCGGCGGCCATAGTGCGGCAACTGCATCGTAGGCGTGGGTTTCGATGAGCTCGCCCCCGGGCAGCCGTAGCAGACGTGCGACACCCGGGATAGGAGCGTCGGCACGGATCTGATCGCGGGCGATGCTGCGCGGCGCCTCGACCGGAGTCGCGATCAGCACCAGGTTGCCGTGCGCCTCGACCCGTACCGGCAAGCCCACCGCGCGCACGCCATCGAAGAGCACGCCTTCGAACCCGGTCATAGCGAGACATCCACATCGAAAAGATCACTGACCTCGGAGCCGGTCGCGCTGCTGACGCCGGTGGCGGTACCCGCGAAGGCCTCGGGCGTCGCATCGCCGGCCAGGTAGAGATTTCGCGCGCGATAGCGGGCCATGCGTATCGTGACCCAGGCCGTTGCCAGGCCCACCGTGGCGAGAATCGCGACGATGTTGCTCACGTAAAGCCATACTAGGTCGCGCACGCGCAAAGTGCTCCGGCATCGAAGAGCACCGACGACCACTCCGTTGAGTGTCAGGTTGCCGATCTGCGCGCGCAAGAACGCGTATATCGCGATATACGCGATATACAGCACCGCGACAGGCGCCAGCACTGCCATGCCAGAGGGTTGATGGCGGTTGGCGGCGCCCGATGCGAAGACCAGCCCGACCATGCCGGCGACGAACAGGACCATGGTGCCGATGAACATCAGAGTGGCGAGCAGGTAGGCCAGAAAGAATCCGCCGGTCGCAAGGTCGGCGCGCATTTGGGTGTCGCCGAAGCGGTGATGCCCGATGATGAAGCGCG
>VBDA01000150.1:1292-10445 GCA_005883655.1 Betaproteobacteria bacterium
CCGCCTCCCGGATTCCGCCATCGAACCCGAAGGTAATATTGCGCCAGGCCGAATTGCGAGCGTTGAACCGCGACGCCGCGACCACGATCCAAGGCGTGAGCACCAGCAGGATGATAATGAACACGAGCTGCATGATCGGCAACACGTGGCCGCTGAGCGCGAACCCGCCGAGCAGAACGAGCGCGATCACGCGTCCTCTCAGGATGGCGAGCGGCGCCGCGCGGAACTCGAACCCGGTGCCGTCGAGCTCGGTATGCGAATAAAGATAGCGCTTTTTGCGGACCTTGCCCCATGCCGAATAGATGCCCAACGTGACGACCGACAGGAACAGGCTGACGACCCAGATCCGGAAATACTCGCCGCTGCGCCCCGTGAAATCGAAGCGGTACGTCGTCAGCGCCGCGGTGCCATGATCGTTCACGCGCCCCCTCGAGTGACTTCGGGCAATTGTACCGGGCTTGTGCAAGCGGCAGCAGCCGACGGTTGTGCTAGATTTAGCTCGTATCCATTGTCATCCGATCCATAGACCGCTGCCATTTCAATGACCGCAAAAGAAGAATGGGCGTTTCCGCGTGAACTCCAGCCTCGCGCGGGGGAGGTCGACTTTGACCTCTCGGCCGCGCTCAATGCGGTTGTTGCGCTTCGCGCCGATGTTCCGGAAGATGCATTCACGGCGTCGATACTGGGTACCGAGCGGACCGGAAACGGCGTCGTCATTCGCGAGGATGGCCTGATCCTTACCATCGGCTATTTGATCACCGAAGCCGAAACCATCTGGCTTACCGCCAACGACGGCACTGTGGTGCAGGGCTATCCGCTGGCGTACGACTTCACCACCGGCCTCGGCCTGGTGCAGCCGCTCGGCCGTCTCGGCGTCAAGCCGCTGATGTCAGGATCGGTCGCTTTGGTCGAGATCGAAGACGACGTAATCGTGATTGGCCACGGCGGCCACGCGCACGCGCTCAAGGCGCGGATCATCGACAAGCGGGAATTCGCGGGGTACTGGGAATATGTGCTCGACGAAGCGTTGTTCACCGCGCCGGCTCATCCCGAGTGGAGCGGCGCCGCGCTGGTGGGCGACGACGGGCGGCTGAT
The DNA here is from genome assembly GCA_005883655.1 of Betaproteobacteria bacterium. Classification (GTDB taxonomy): domain Bacteria; phylum Pseudomonadota; class Gammaproteobacteria; order Burkholderiales; family Casimicrobiaceae; genus PALSA-1003. The sequence continues at coordinate 2,388 of VBDA01000150.1, forward strand.
CGGCATAGGATCGCTGCTGGTGCAGGAGCAGGTCGACGAGGACACCGTTCACGGAAATATGTTCGTGCCGATCGATCTGCTGGCGCCGATCGTCGACGACCTGGTCGGTCAAGGACGCCGCGCAGGACTGGCGCGCCCCTGGCTTGGCGTGTATGCGGCGGAGGTCAAGGAGCGACTCGTGGTCAGCGCTCTCGCCAGCGGTGGGCCTGCCGAGCGCGCGGGAGTGCAGCCCGGCGATGTCGTGCTCGAAGTCGGCGGTCAGCGGGTATCGGAGCTGGCGCCATTTTTTCGCGCAATCTGGCGGCTGGGGCCGGCCGGCACCGACATTCCGCTGGTGCTCTTTCGCGACGGCGCGCGCGTCGACGTAAAAATCCATTCGGCCGAGCGCGGCGACTTTCTCAAGAAGCCGCGCCTCCAATGATGCGCCAGACGGTCTCCGCGCGACAAACCAGCGTCATGGTGTCGGAAGCAAGACTCGAAGATCGTCATCGCCGCAAGATGTACCGGTTTTACGCCCGATGCGGGCGAGCAGCGGAAGATGATCGGATGCGACACGCGCCAACGGACTTTTGTGGATCCAAAGGCGATCGAGCAGTGCTCGCGGCTCGATCCAGATGCGGTCGAGCGCGAAGATAGGCGCGCTCGCGGGAAAAGTTGCGGGAGCCGGCGTCCTCTCGAAATGCGTATGCATCCAGCGCAACGGCCGGCCCCATAGAAACCATTCGTTCAGGTCGCCCATGAGCACCGTGGGAACGGGTGTCTGCGTCTCCAAAACGCGCAGCAGCTGCAGAATCTGCGCACGGCGCTCGGCCGGGCGCAAGCCGAGATGAGTCGCAATAATGCGCAGCGGATCACCGTCGCAGTCGAGCAATACGTCGAGCGCCCCTCGTGCCTCCCGCCCTTTGAACGTGAGATCGATGCGCGTGGTCTCCTGCGCCGGATATCGCGTCAGCAGGCAATTGCCGTATTCGCCGGTGCTTCGCAGCCGCGTCGGGGCGGCAACGGCGATGTAGCCGGTGGCGTCGCGAAGATAGGCGAGCACGTCGGTTCCGGCGACGTGCGAGCCGATTTCCTGCAAGGCGATCACATCCGCGTTGAGCTCGGCAATCACCGCCGAGATCCGCTCCGGAGCAAACTCTCCGTCGGCGCCGATGGCATCATGGATGTTGTAGGTCGCGACAGTCAGCCAAGGCTGCAGCGGCGCCGCGACCCTCGTTTCCCTCACTTTCCGCTCACTTGTCAGTCGTCGCCGCTAACGGATGTTGCTCTTCCACCTGCTCGCGCGCGCCGAGGCGCGACCGCAGCAGGAGCGCCCCTGTCAGCGCCACACCCGCGATCAACGCGAGCAGCGTAAAGGTCAGTGGCCCGGGAGTGCGCACCGCGGCCACGATGCGATCGACGAAAAGGACGAGTATCAACGTGCCCGGCGCCATCCCGATTATGGTGCCGAGGACGAAATGCCGGAACCTGATATGCGACGCGCCCGCGATCAGGTTGATGATGGTAAACGGCGCGATCGGCAGCATGCGAACCACAATGACGGCGATCAGGCCGCGCTTGGCGATCCGCCGGGAGAGCTCGTTGATGCGCTTTCCAGCGACCCGCCGAACCGTCGCCCGTCCGAGCTTGCGCCCAAGAAAATAGATGAACATTGCGCTCAAGGTCTCGCCGACGAGCGCGTAAACGAATCCCAGGACCGGCCCGAAGACGATGCCCGTGACCGCGATCAAAACTGTCACCGGGATTACCGCCAGCCCGCCGACGAGGTATGCTGCCACGACCATCACCGGGGCAAACGGACTCCCCGCAAAGTCATCTGCAATAAGCGCCAGCGCCTCGGTATTGATTAGCTCGCGTAGCGGCGTATAGCGCCAGGCAAGCGCCAGTGCGCAGAGCAGGATGATGATGACGACGATGCCGACGCTTCGAAGCGCGACTGAACGCTTTTCGGAGCGCGACACGACCTCCTCGACCAGCAGTCCGGTATCGATCGGCTCTTCCGGATCGAGCAGTGAATGATCGGGAACGAGCGCGCTCCAGTCGTCCTCCACGAGCGTCGCCAGGGGTTTGAGCGAACGGCCTGGACCGCGCAGGGTCTCGATGCCGGCGATCAGGCCGCCGTTGTTCCGCACCGCTTCGGAGACCGATCTTGGGTCTCGGGCAAGATGTTCGGCGAGCAGGCGGTTGCGCAGTAGGGCGATCGCATCGCTGATCTGCTCGTCGCCCTTCGCTTCGATCGCCAGGTTGCATTCGGTATCCAGACCCATCGAGCGTCCGCTCAAGTTAGCCGACCCGATGGTGAGAAACTCGTCGTCGACGATCAGAATTTTGCTGTGAACGTTGAGGCAGGTCGCTCCGGCTGCGTCGCAGTCGTCGAGCCACGGGCAGTACACGCGATAGCGCTGATGTCTGTCGGCGCGGACCAGATCGTTGTGTATACGGGCGCGAAGCACGCCCATGGTCGATGTCTCCAGCCAGCCGCTCTGCGTCGATGGCGAGACGATGGCGATGTCGGGCCCGGTCTCCCGCTCGAGCGTCGAGGCCAGCGCTTGAGCGATGGTGCGCGAAGTGAAATACTGGTTTTCGGCGAAGATCGAAGCCTTGGCGGCGGCGATGGCATCGAGGTGAAGCTCGCGCAGCTCGAACACGCCCCGGCGGTCCTCGAAGCGCGGCTCGGTGCGAGCGATCGCCACGTCCACGTCGGCGAGGTCGGCGCCGGCCAAGGGCCATTGATCGCCTTTCGCCGTGGTATCGAGCTGACGCGCGTGTCGACCTGTCGCCGAATACCAGCGCTCGCGCGCGAGCTCGCCCAGCGCGCGGGCGGGGCGGCCACTGACGACCACGCCGAGATCGTGGAACGGCGCATACGTAGTGCCGTCCGGATTGCGCCGGCGGGCGTCGCCCGGTATGTGCTCCGGCGTATCCCAGCGGTTGAAAGTCAGATCGAAGCCGCTGACAAAGCCAACGCTGTCATCGACGACGATGAGCTTCTGGTGGTGCGATGCCCCGACCGGATGCCGATCGTCGAGTTGGAAGTTGAGTCTTTGCTGCGTGCGAGAGGTGATCTTGAGCTCGGTCAGCCACTCGCGTTCCAGCGCGAACAGCAAGGCAAAATCCCAGCTGAGGATATAAACGTTGAGCTGTGGCCGCGACGCGAGCAGCGCACCCAGAAAGTCGCCGAGCGCGTCGGGCAATCCGTCGTTCGCGCCGGCCGGCACCAGCTTCACCCGGCTGTCGATGTCCCAGCCGACGATGAAGATCGTGCTCTGCGCGTTGGCCATCGCGGCTCGCACTGCGCCGAAATACTGTTCGCCGTCGACGAGCCAGCTCAGCTTCCGGGCGCGTTCGATGCGCCAGCAGTTGCGTCCCGGCACCAGCAGGTTGGTGGTCCGCTCAGGGCGATGTCGGCGCGCAGCAGCAAATGTCAGCGGTTGGTTCATGCGGGTGCCAGTGGTTACTAGCCCATGTCAGCGGACGGTGTCGGCGCGGCGGAGGCCGCGGTCGCGCCGACTTGTTCGTTAAACGCCGATCGCGGCCTTGACTCGCTTGCTCGTCAGCGGTAATTCCCGGATTCGTACCCCGACGGCGCTGGCCAGCGCGTTGGCAAGCGCAGCCGCGGCGGGGCCCTGCGCCGCCTCGCCCGTGCCGAGAAAGGGAGTCCCCGGGCGATCGATGATGTGTACATCGATGCTTTGCGGCACGCTGGCGAAGCGCATGATCGGATAGCTGCTCCAGTCGCGGCTGGTGATACGCGTATCGTCGAACGCTACCGATTCGTACAGGCTCCAACTCAGCGACTGTACGATGCCGCCTTCGATCTGATTGCGGATACCGTCGGGATTGACGACGTCGCCGCTATCGACGGCGGCAACCACGCGCACGACATCGATGCGGCCGCTTTCGCGGTCGACATCGACTTCCATGGCCACCGCCGCGTACGCGCCCAGGTTCTTGTAGCGCGCGAAGGCGAAGCCGCGGCCCAGGCGTTTTCCGGGCTCGCGCTGCTGAAACCCATTCCAGCCGAAGCGTTCCGCCGCCAGGCGGATGACGTCCTGCGCCCGTGTGTCCTTGAGATGACGCAGACGAAAGCTAACAGGATCGAGCTTGGCGGCAAGCGAGAGCTCGTCCATGAAGCTCTCGATGGAAAAAACATTCATGTATGCGCCGAGCGAGCGAAGCGCCGATACGCGCAGCGGCATCTTCGGGATGAAGTGATGCACTACGCGTGTGTTGGCGATGTCGTACAGCGGCACCGCATTGCGATCCCCGCCGCCCTCGGGTTGCGGAATGGGCTTCGGCGTCGGCAGCGCAAAGGGGCTTTGCAGCAGCCACGCCGCGGCGAGATTGCCCGCCTGCCCGGGCCGCGAGGAATGCGTTCCGCTCCAGACGTCGAACTGCCAGTCGGTGATCGTGCCCTGTGCATCGAGTGTCGCCTTGGCGCTGGTGAGCATCGCCGACCCGAAGGGCTCCCAGAGATGCTCGTGCTCGCGCATCCACTGCACGCGCACCGGCCGGCCCGGTATAGCGACCGCGATCAGGGCGGCATCGGCGGCTGCGTCGTCGGCGGCGTTGTGCCCGTAGCAGCCGGAACCTTCCATGTGAATGCAGTGCACCGAATCCGGCGGCAGGCGCAACATTTCGGTGATCGCGCCCTTCAGCGGATAGACGCCCTGGCTGTGCGTCCACACGGTCAGCTTGCCGCCATCGTAGAGCGCCACGGCACACGATGGGCCGATGGCAGCGTGCATCTGATACGGCCGCCGATAGCTCGATTCGACGCTCCAGGCTTTGGCGCTCGCGGATGCGTCGCCGCGAATCTGGTAATCGTCGTGCGGAAGGCTTTGCAGCTCGGCGTACAGATCGGTTTTCGGGGAAAGCGTTGCCGTTTCGTCCCAGATCGCGCTGCGGCCGAGAGAGCGCATCGCGCCGATGGCCTGATACTCGCCCTCGGCGACGACGGCGAGGAAGCTGCCGTCGCGAACGACTTTGAGGACGCCGGGCATCTTTTCCGCCGCGCTTCTGTCCAGCGATCTCAAGCGCGCGCCGTAGCTCGGCGGGCGCACGACGCGCGCGTGCGCCATGTTCGGCAGCCGCAGGTCCTGCACATATGCCACCGCGCCGGTCACCTTGCCCGGAATGTCCAGGCGCGGCAGCGCCTTGCCGCGCACCGTGCGACTCTTCGGATCGCGCAGCTTCGATTGCGGCTGCGCGGTGACATGAAGCGATTGGCCGGCGACGAGCTCGGCATACGCCACGTTGCGCCCGTCCGCCGCGCGTACCCTGCCATCCTCGATCACCAGGCTGTCGGCCGGCAGATTGAAACGCGTCGCGGCCATGCCGACCAGCATCTCGCGCACCTGCGCTGCCGCATTCATGATCGCGGTGCCGCTGTCCTTCATCGAATTGCTGCCCGCGGTGTAGCCCTCGTTGGGCGTGCGCGATGTGTCGGCGGTAACGAGCCGGATGCGCGCCGGGCCGACGACGAGCTCTTCCGCGGCGAGCTGAACGAGCGCGGTCTTGATGCCTTGGCCGAACTCGACCTTGCCGGTAAAGACGGTGATGGTTCCGTCCGCATCGACGCGGATCCAGGCGTCGAGCATCGGCGTGTCCTTGAGGCTTCCCGGAAGAGCCGGCGCCCGAGACTCCTGCGCAGCCTGCGCTGTACCTAAGCGCGGCAGCAGCGCGAAGCTGACCACCAGCGCGCCGGCGCCGGCGACGAACTCGCGCCGCGATAGGCGCAGGCCCGGGCCGCTCGTTTGCGGGCCAAACCCGCCCGATGAAGCCTTTGCGTTCACAGTCAGGCTCGCTTCGCGCCGGGAATTGCGCCTTGCATCGTCTTCGATGCGCGGTGGACGGCACGCAGGATGCGCATGTGCGTTCCGCAGCGGCACAAGCCCGCGTTCATGTGGGCGCGGATCTGTTCGTCCGAGGGGGAAGGGTTGCGTTCGAGCAAGGCCTGCGCGCGCATGATCATGCCCGGAATGCAGTATCCGCACTGCGCTGCCTGCTCGTCGATGAACGCCTGCTGCAGCGGCCCCGGCTGCTCGGCAGTGCCGAGGCCTTCCAGCGTCTTGATGGAGCGTCCCTGCAACAAAAGGATCGGCGTGAGGCACGAATAGACAGCTTCGCCGTCGACCATGACCGTGCACGCACCGCATTGTCCGAGTCCGCAGCCGAACTTGGCGCCATTGAGCTTGAGGTCGTTGCGCAATACGTAAAGCAACGGCGTCGCCGGATCGGCGTCGACCTCGTGGGTCTTGCCGTTGACATTGAGCGTGATCATGATGATTTCCGGTCTTCGCTTTCCCGCTCTCGTTTGGCTTTGGCGACTTCGCCGCCGATATCTTGCCATGGCGGCGCGCGGCTGAAGCGAGCGCGCAAGAATGCGATCAGCGACGCGAGCTGGGTGTCGTCGAGTGCGCCGCGAAAAGCCGGCATCAGCTCGCCTTTTTCGCCTTCGCGGGGATGGATGCCGTCGAGGGTGACCCGGATCAGATTGGCAGGTGTCGTGTCGGTCATCGAGCTGCTATAGCCGAGCGCGATGCCGCGCCGGCCGCCATCGTGACAGTCGGCGCAAGCGGTGCGATAGATCGCGTCGCCATCCTTGGCTGGGCGGACATCGGCCTGCCGCGCGTCATCGCCGCGCGCGGACCGTTCCACAGGGGCTGCGCCCTGACTGCCGGGAGCATTGCCGGCGGCGGTCGCACGCGCGCCCGCGCTGGCTGCCATCCGTGCCGCGATATACACGGCAATGGCGCTCACTTCGGCTTCGGGCACGCTCGAAAGATTATGCGCGACCGGCGCCATCGCGCCCGCGGCCGTGCCATGCGCGGCGTCGAAGCCCGTTCGCAGATACACTACCAACTGCTCGGCCGTCCATAGCGACGGCGCAGGAGAGGCCTCATTGAGCGCCGGCGCTCGCCAGCCTTCGACGGTCCCGCCGGCGAGATCCTCCCGCTCCTTTTCGGCGCCAAGCGCATTGCGCGGCGTGTGGCAGCCGCCACAGTGAGCCAGGCCGTCGACCAGATAGCGCCCCCGGTTCCAGCTTGCGTCGTGGGCGGCGTCGGGCGCGAGCGGTCCTGGCTTGAAGTAAAGCGCCTTCCAGACGGAGATCGCCGGCCTGGGCACGAGTATGCGGTTGGCGGGCGTTTTCGCACGCACCGGATCGCGCGTCATGAGGAACGCGTAAATGGCATTGACGTCCTCGTTGGCGACATGCGTGAAATGGTCGTACGGAAATGCCGGATAGAGATCGCGACCCTCTCTGTCGACACCTTGATGCATCGCTCGCAGAAAGTCCGATGCCGACCAGCTGCCGATGCCGGTTTCACGATCGGGTGTGATGTTGGTGGCGTAGATCGTTCCGAAAGGCGTCGACAGCGGCCGCCCTCCGGCAAAGGTCCTTCCGTTGGAGGCAGTGTGACAAGTGTTGCAGTTCCCGATCGCCGCGAGCCAGGCCCCCTTGGCTACGAGCGTCTGATCGTAGCTTGCATCAGGTCCAGGGTGCGGCGATCCCGCGCTGGCGGAAGATGTATGTCGCCCCATCGCCCATGCAACGGCGACCGCCGCCGCCAACGCGCCGATCAACACCAGAATAATGTTCCAGGGACGCGTGTGCTTCACGAGGTTCAGTAGGCCAGATGCGGTGGCTAGATACGGTGGCTCGATGATACGGTTGTTGAGCACGGCCCTTGTTGCCGATAAGCCGTAGGCGATCTACGCTGCGTCAACGTGCTATCGCAGCTCGTTTGAGTAAATCAAGCAAAGAAAGTGCCCGCCACATGAGTTCGCTAAGCGATTATGAATCAAGCGCCAGCACGCGCCCCGCCCGTTCCGAAACGTGAAAGATCTTCTTCGGCGGGTAAGAATTGCATTGCCGGCGGCAAGGACAAGCGCGGCATTGGCGAGCACACCATGAGCGAGCCCGTGACGCCGAACGGACCGGCGCGTAGGCGTGCGAGGATGCAGACGTGGGGACTGATCGGCATTGCGCTTGCGCTCTACGGGGTGCTCCGTTTTGTGTTCGGACCGCTGCCGCAGGACCCGTCGTATCACATT
>VBDA01000531.1 GCA_005883655.1 Betaproteobacteria bacterium
GGTGTCGAAGCAGTAGAGCACTTCCTTGCTCATGACGGCGGCGACCTTGGTGTCCACCGAGCTGCCCTGTGCTACTGCGCGGATGACGATATCGCGGTCGGTAAGCATGCCAACCAGCCGATCGTTTTCGCCAACCGGCAGGGCGCCGGCATCGACTTCGGCCATGAGGCTCGCCGCCTCGCGGATAGTTTGATTGGGGTTCAACAGACGCACGTCGCGCGTCATTATGTCTCTGACTTTCATCGCTTTACCTCCACGGCTTACGACCTGCGGGCACCGTGTCCGCAGCGGCGTGGCCCGGAGTGACGCCTCTGACCCGGGCTACGCCGATCGTGATCTGACAACGCAGATATGGGGATGTTCTGGCCACGGATGGGTCGCAGCGGAGGCGAACTGAAGATGCGAATCCGCCGGCTTTGAGCGGGAGGGCTTCTTCTTGCGGTGCAGCAAGGCTCCCGGTCTACCTTCGCTCGATCATCTTCCCTAAGCCTTGTAGGCAATGACTTCGATCTCGACTTTGGCGTCGATCATCAAGGTCGCCTGCGTCGTCGATCGCGCCGGCTTGTTCTCGGAGAAGAATTCGGCGTAGACCCGGTTGAACGTCCAGAAGTCGCGCGCGTCGTCCAGCCACACCGTGGACTTGACGACATCCTTGAGCGTGCATCCGGCAAGCGCGAGCGCCTTTTCGACGTTTTTCAGCGTCTGCCGCGTCTGCGCCTCGATGCCCCCCGGCACGAGCTCGCCGTTGTCGCCCATTGCGATCTGCCCGGACACAAATACGAACGGCCCGGCCTTCACCGCGGGTGAGAACGGCAGCGGCTGACCGCCCGCGCCGGTGCGGGTTCCCCCCAGGAATTGGACACTCATTGGATCCTCCGATGGTTGAGCGAGTCGCGCCAAGTCGCACGGGCAAGTCGCGCCGAGCTGTGCGGTCGAGCGTTACTCACGGGACATCGATGAAACTAAATTACAGTCTAGCGGATTTCCTGGAGTGGGGCGAGTGGGGCGGTCGCACTCATCCTGCCGATGACCTCGCCTATACCAAGGTCGTGCATTGTCCCCTCTTGACGCCGTTCCGGAAGAGCGTAGACTCGCCGCCGGATGTAATTTAATTACACCAGCCCCGGTTTCAGCAGCGCGCACATTGCACCGCCGGGGATTGCCATTCCGCCAAGGAGGAAGAGCCATGTTTCGCACCGGCATCCGCAGCACGCGTTCCAGTCACACAACTTCGATCTTCCGTGTCAGTCTCGCGGTCATCGCCCTGGCTGCGGCGGCAGCGATAGCCGTGATGCCCGGCTCCGCGCTGGCGGCTCCCTCGAAGGGCGGTGCCGCCAATCTCGCGATGATCGGCGAGCCGCAGACACTCGACCCCATGGCGTCGACTGCCGACCTCGTCAGCACGATCATGCAGCATGTCTACGAGCCGTTGTATACCTTCGATGCCAACTGGAACGTGGCGCCGATGCTGGCGGAAGGCATGCCGGCGATCTCGAAAGACGGCGTCGTCTACACCATCCCCCTTCGCAAGGGCGTCAAATTCCACAATGGCAAGGAGATGACTTCCGACGACGTCGTCGCCTCGCTGAAGCGCTGGATGGACATGGCGCCGCGCGGCAAGGCCATCGCGAAGGAGGTCAAGAGCCTTGAAGCCAAAGGTCCGTATACGGTGGTCATCACGCTCAACCGTCCTTACGCACCGCTGCTCGCGCACTTCGCGCTGCCGTCCGGCTTCGCAGTGATCATGGCCAAGGACTCGATCGCCAATCCTCTCACCCAATTCGTCGGCACCGGGCCCTACGTCTTCAAGGAACGCAAGCCCGATCAGTACGTGCAGATGGTGCGCTTCGACGGATACAGCGCCCGCAAGGAGCCGCCGAGCGGATATGCCGGCAAGCGCGAGGCGCTGCTCGACGAGTTGCGCTTCGTTCCGGTGCCCAACGCCAACACGCGCGTCGAGGGAATGCTCTCGGGACAGTACCAGTTCGCGGATCTGCTGCCGGTCGAATCGTACTCCAGGCTCGAGGGCAACGCCGGCGTGAAAGCCGTGCTGACCGCGCCGTTCGGATTTCCGTATCTGGTGCTGAACACCAAGCAGGGACCGCTAGCGAATCTCCAGTTGCGCCAGGCGGTGGAGGCGGCGCTGAACAATGCCGACATGATGGGCGCCGGATTCGGCGACGCGAAGTTCTATACGACCGACAGCAGCCACTACGCAAAGAACACTCCGTTCTATTCG
>VBDA01000592.1:0-2256 GCA_005883655.1 Betaproteobacteria bacterium
CCAGTGGTAACGCCGCGGCGCTGAAGGCGGGAGATGGTGCCCCTTCGACTTTTCTGCACTTTCTGCTCGCCGCGCCCGCGGACCTCGATAAACCGCTCGAAGCGCAACCCGCCGTCGTACACGAGCTCTATCGAACCGCAGCGCCTCTTCCCGCGCTGAAGCCAGGCCGCTATGACCTCAACTTGACGCGAGTCAGCTTTCCACCGGAGATGGCATCCAACCCGCCGCACCATCGATCGGGCGCGGCGCTCTATTACATCATCTCTGGAACTGGCGCAAACACGGTCGAAGGAAAGCTGGAAACCAGGGCACCCGGCTCTTTGATCTACGAACCGTTCGGCCTCGTGCACCAGTGGGGAAACCCCGGCGCTGTGCCGTTGACGTTCCTGGCGTTCAACATCAACCCGGAAGGCGTGGCTGCCGTGCTTCCAGGTGCGCCGACGAAGAGTCAGTAGTCAACCGTGCGTGCCATCAATAATAAAGCACGGTCGTTACCACGCTCCTTGCTTTCTCAGGCTGCGGCGTCTCGTTCGTAACGATCACCGATCCGCCGCTCCTTGCATTCCCAGGCGGCGGTGTTTCGGTAGTAACGATCACCAGTGCGCATGCCTTCGTTCGCACCGAACGAGTGGTGCAGTCGACCGCCAGAACCTGCGCGGTGACCATGAAGCTTTGTCTCACGGCCGTAGGCGCGGCTGTTGCCGCCAGGGAAAAGAGAAACCAGATCCCGACAGCCCCGCGCACGAGGGAAATCATTGCCTTCGTGTCCCGGGGACGGGAAAGTGGGTTGGCGATTTAGACATCGAGGGTGAGATATTGCTCCAGAGGACGGACGACGTAAATCAGACGACTACTGAAGCCGTGTAGGAGATTTGGCTCGCGATGTAAGCTTCTCCGTAAGCGTGCTTGGTCAGCAAGAATATGACCCGGCAAGGAGGCCGCCACGGCTGGTGATCCGTTCCGTGTGCGGGATGACGAGTCTGATGAAAACGCCCAATCCTGCAAAGGATCGGGCGTTCGCGTTATGCCGCCGCAAGCTTGGCGGAATTACACTGCGCAGCTACTGAAGCACGCTGCTCGCTTGGGCTTCGTCAATATAACGCTGCGCATCGGCAGGAAGAAGCAACCGCCGCTTTTCGAGATCCTTGGCAGCCTTCGCGACTTCCTTCACATACTTGTCATGGCTCTTGTAGCGTTCTTCGAGAGAAAGACGCGGATCGCCGGCAGCTCGCCGCTCTGCCTCGGTGGTCTTGAAGGGTATCCACTGGCCAGACGCCTCGCACCCGTCTGGCCCGCCAAACGCGGCTGCCCGAAGCGCCCATCCGGTGGTGGTGGCAATCGGTGCTTCGACAGGAGGCAGGCGTACGCCGGCAATGTCATTGCCATCCTTGTCGACCTTTGAGACAAACGATGGGTAAACCGGCCCCGAGAACGCGGGCGGATTGATCGTCATGATCCCATCGTCAAATAATGGTCCGAAATCGAAAAGATGCCGGACCGTTATCACCCCGGTATAGGTGACGCCTGGAATATTGGGAAACCCCAGGGCGTTTTGCGGGACGACGCCGAGCCCGTTGGATAGTGGAATCGAGTACACCGCTGTTCCTTTGGTGGGGACTTCGCTATTCGGTGGCTTGACATCGGCGGTCACCCACTCATCCAACGCGACGAACAGCGCACGCAGGGCCGGATTTGGATCAGTCGGGTTGCGATATTGCTGGCAAGTCCCTGCGGAGAGGGGAGGCGCTCCAGTTACGGTGTGCTCGACGCTGGAAAGCATGAAAAAGCGAACATTGTCCGGGTCAGGATGCAGGTCCTTTCCCGTGGGATCGGTGTGCAATAGTGACCCTGCTTTTACCCAATACTCGTTGGCCGAGCTTACTTCCAAGGCCTTTGGGCAGGTATTGGATGCGGCGCAGCGAACACCGCGCCCACCGGTCTTGCCGGTGTATGGATCGGTCAGATCGGGATAGGCAAACGGAAAGTTTGCCTCCGGATAACGGTGATTCTGCCGGTTGCGCTCTGTCCGACCGGGTTGACCAAAGCGGAAATTGATATTGACACCACTTCCAGCGCCAATCCAATTCAGGACCCCGTCGATAGCAGGCCGGCCCTGTTCATCTTCGTTAAAACCGAGTGTCTGGAAGTCGTTCACGTAACGAGCCGGCTGGGAAACGGTAAATGAGTAAGTATGTTCGACATGTCCGGCAAGCGGATTGTGATGGCCGAAATCATCTGCTGTCGCGTGCCGAAGGA
>VBDA01000592.1:2310-3409 GCA_005883655.1 Betaproteobacteria bacterium
CGCTTTGCTGGAACCGTGTTCCGGCCGGCAGCAATCGGATTGCCGTACCGGCGCCCGACGTGTACTCCCAGCCCGTCGCGGGAATCGTGACAGCAGCGTCGGTCAAATGCTGACGAACAGTCAGCGTGGCCTGGGATTTGTCAGTGGTTGCTGCCGCGTAGGCGAGGTTACTCGTCAGCGTCGTGCTGTTGTCAAAGACGATGTATTCATAGGAAGGGCCCGTGATCGTCGCTCCACCGCTGGTCGCTACGGGTACGGTGATCAGGAGTCGATCCCCGCCGGGTGGCGCCGAGATGTCCCAGCCGTTCCAAGCCAAGGTGTAGCCCTGCTTCATCAGGAACGCGTCGCCTGCGTCGGCGGCGGTCGTGGGATTATTGGCGGTGGCGGCGCTCGAACCGTTGAGGCCGTAAAACAGCTTGTTGCCGCGGTTGTTGACTTCCAGGAAAAGCTTGTTGTTCCCCTGACTCAAATTCATGGGCTTCAGGATATAGATGTCCATCGAGTACTCGACCTTCCCGCCGGCGTTTCGTGGCGCAAGCTCGATGTCGGTGATCAACGCGTTTCGCGGATCCGCTGGATCGACCTCACCGTAAGCCTTGCCACGAAGCTTCTCGTACACACCGACCGTCCCGAACGTCGTGCCGCCGAAAGTGGGGGATTCAGCACTGGTGATATCGATCTTGGTGATGCGGGCCTCGGCGGCCGTAGCTAGTACCGCGCTCGCTGTGATCGCGAGTGCAATACTCACAAGACGTTGTAGCCGGGCAAGTGCGGGTCCTTTCATTAATGCTCCTCCTAGTTGTAAAGCGAATGGATAAGACGAATCGAAGCTCGAATTCAGAACGTGCATTCACCACTCGTGCGGGACGATATACGATTATGCCGAGAAAAATCGCCCTCTCGATTTAACTCTCACGATTTCACTCTGAAAACGAACGGCAGATGCTACGCCCATCTGTCAAGGTGTCAATGCGCATCGAAGACTGCGGCAGGTTAGTACCGCTTCGAGCTGAACATCTGCTTATGAAGGCTCTCACGCCCCGGCCGCAGCGCAAGCCAATTCCCCGCCACCGCCAGCACCACGCCGAGCGCTGCGATC
>VBDA01000593.1 GCA_005883655.1 Betaproteobacteria bacterium
GATCGGTTCCAGGGCGTCGAATTCGAACCGTTCGCACGTCAGACGACGTGTCGCAGGGCCTACGAGGGTCTCGCCGACCCGTGACGCATCCTCAAGACGAGCCGCCACGTTGACAGCATCACCGACCACCGAGTAGTCCTGGCGACCGGCTGAACCCATGCCACCCGCAACGACGAGTCCCGAGTTCACGCCGATGTGTATGCCGAGTGCCAGGCCTCGCTCGTCGTTATACTCACGAACGGCACCGAACAGATCGAGACACGCCCGCAGCGCGTGTTCGGCATGATGTTCGGTCGCATGCGGCACGCCAAACAGCGCCATGAGCCCGTCACCGATGAACTTGTCGATCACTCCGCCGTAGCGGACGATTACCGGAACCATGAGATCGAAACAACCGTTCATGATTTCGCGTACCCGCTCCGCGTCGAGTCGCTCCGACATCGCAGTGAACCCGGCGATGTCGACAAACATCACCGTTACAAGCTTGCGTTCAGGCTGTTGACTGGGAGCGCCCGGCGGAGTTTCCAGCCCGCCACGCAACTCCGAAAGTCGAGCGCGAATGGGCGCAAGCGCCAACTGCACTGCCGCGTCGCCCAGCACCGCGCGCTGGCCCTCGAGCGTTGCGATGGTCCTCTCGAGCGCATCGCGGTCCGCGTTCATATATCAGATCCGCCGTTCGACAAACCGGTCGTTGATGGGCCGGTGACTCAGTACACCAATACCACGTCGGCAGTTCCGCGCCTACTCGTTGCCGCCGGGCTTGCGATACGGACACTTCACCCGCGTGCATTCGGCGTAAAGATAGAGCGCGTGCTCGCTGATCTCGAACCCGCGCTCGCGGGCGATTCTGGTCTGGCGCTTCTCGATCTCGGCATCGAAGAATTCCTCGACGCGGCCGCATTGCAAGCACACCAGGTGATCGTGGTGGCCGCCCTGATTGAGCTCAAACACCGCCTTGCCCGATTCGAAGTGATGCCGTACCAGCAAGCCCGCCTGCTCGAATTGCGTCAGCACGCGATACACCGTCGCCAACCCCACGTCCAGACCTTCGGCCAGCAATTGCTTGTAGACGTCTTCGGCAGTCAAGTGCCTGACCTTGCTCTGCTCGAACAGGTTGATGATCTTGAGCCGCGGCAGCGTCGCCTTTAGACCGGCGTTCTTGAGGTCGTGCTGAGTGGACATGAGTGGTTGAAGGGACGGTAAGGGCCCGGTAAGGTCGCGGGCGGGCGCCTTGCTATGATATAGTTTCCAGTCGCTTTTCGCAGCGGAAGTCCGACCCATGCGCGCACTTTTCTGCGCCACCGCCATCGCACTGATGCTGGCAGGCTGCTCCTGGATACCGAGACTGGGCGTCTATAAGCTCGACATCAATCAGGGCAATTACGTTACTTCGGACCAGGTCGATCGGCTGAAGGTCGGTCAGACAAAGCAGCAGGTGCGCGCCTTCCTTGGCACGCCCATGCTCACGGACGCGTTTCACGCCAACCGCTGGGACTATCCCTACGAGTTCAATCGCCTTGGCCGCACCCTCGAGCATCGGCAGTTTACGGTGTATTTCGTGGACGACAAGCTCGCGCGCTGGGAAGGCGACGAGATGCCGCCGCCGCCCGCGGAAGTCGCCCGCTCAGGCGGAGGCGACGCGGTGCTGGACAAGTCTCTGCAGCAGCTCCTGAGAAAGCTGGGTTGGTGGCAGTAGCGGCCGGTCCGGTGCCGATACGCGTGGCGATCGCCGGCAGCGGTGGCCGAATGGGTCAGACGCTGATCGACGCCGTACTCGCAGCAAGCGACCTGACGCTTACCGGCGCGCTGGAAATTTCCGGCAGCAAATTGCTTGGCCGCGACGTGGGCGAACGCTCCGGCCGCGCAACTGGTGTGGCAATCACGGCCGACGCTGCAGCCGGCGTTCGCGACGCCGACGTGCTGATCGACTTTACCCGGCCCGAGGGAACGCTCGCCAATCTGGCCGCATGCGCGGCCGCGAAGGTCGGCGCCGTGGTGGGCACCACCGGGCTCTCGGCCGCTGACAAGGAATCGATGCGTGAGTTCGCGCGCGTCATTCCGATTGTCTTCGCTCCCAACATGAGCGTGGGCGTCAACGTGCTCATCAAGCTGGTGGAAGTCGCGGCGCAGAGACTGGGTGACGATTACGATGTCGAGATCGTCGAAATGCATCATCGGCACAAGGTCGATGCGCCCTCCGGCACTGCGCTCCAGCTTGGCGAGGCGGCGGCGACGGCGCTCGGCCGTGATCTCGACGCGGTGGGCGTCTACGCACGCGAAGGCGTTATTGGAGTGCGCCCGGAACGCGCCGTCGGCTTCGCAAGCTTGCGCGGCGGCGATGTCGTTGGCGATCACACCGTCATTTTCGCGGGCGAGGGCGAGCGCGTCGAGCTTACTCACAGGGCCGGATCGCGGGTGAATTTTGCGCAAGGCGCCCTGCGCGCGGCGCGCTTTGTCGCGCTCAAGCGCGGTGCCAAGGAGTCCCGCATGTATGACATGCAGGACGTCCTCGGCTTGCGTTGACGAAAATCTCGCAGAAGCGCGCACCGATGCCGGTCGTGCACCCGTTCGATTTGAGTGGCCGGCGCGCGCTGGTCACCGGCGCCGGCGGCGGTCTCGGATTCGCCATCGCCACAGGGCTCGCTCGCGCCGGCGCTCACGTCGTCCTCAACGGACGCAATCGCGACAAGCTCGACGCTGCGAAAGCGTTGCTCGTGAGCGATGGCATGACGGCGCATATCGCAGCTTTCGACGTGACCGATGCTCCCGCCGTCAACGATGCAATCGAGGACATCGAGCGCCGCATCGGTCCGTTCGACATCGTCGTCAACAATGCCGCGATGAATCGCCGTCAGCCGCTCGCCGATGTCAGCGACGCGCACTGGCGCGAGCTGATGGCAGCCAATCTCGACGCGCCGTTTTTTGTCGCGCGAGCAGTCATTCCCGGGATGACGGCGCGCCGGCGCGGCAAGATCGTCAACATCTGCTCCTTGGCGAGCGAAATCGGGCGTCCGAACATCGTTCCCTACGCAGCTAGCAAGGGCGGCTTGCAAATGCTTACCCGCGCGCTCGCGGTCGAGCTTGCGCCTCACAACGTGCAGGTCAACGGCATCGCGCCTGGATTTTTCAAGACCGACATGAACGCGCCGCTGATTGCGGACGCGGAATTTTCCGCCTGGGTTGCCCGGCGCACGCTCGCGGGGCGGTGGGGCGAGCCGCCCGAAATCGCCGGCGCCGCGGTCTTTCTGGCGTCGAGCGCCGCGGACTATGTGACCGGCCACATCCTGTTCGTCGACGGAGGCTTCAGCGTCGCTTATTAAATGTACGCTGCCACTTTAAGCAGCACGCCGGGCGAAATGTTTTCCAAATAGCGGCAAGCCCGCGGCTGCGGTATAATTTGCCGCTTCCGAGAGCGGGGAAGCCACCACTGGCCTCCCCGCTTCGCATATCTAGCTTCGAGGAAATACGCCGTGTCTGCCGCCCACGTCCCCGCGATCCTCGCGCTCGCTGACGGGACTGTGTTCCGCGGCCGGGCCATTGGCGCGGAATCAGCGAGTGCCGGTGAGGTGGTGTTCAACACCGCAATGACCGGCTACCAGGAAATCCTCACCGATCCTTCCTACGCTGGGCAGATCGTCACACTGACGTATCCGCACGTCGGCAACACCGGCGTCAATCCCGAAGACGTCGAGTCGAAGCGCATCTTCGCCGCCGGATTGGTAGTCCGCGATCTGCCGTGCATCGCGGCGAGCTGGCGCAAGATGCTCGATCTGTCTTCGTATCTTCGTGACGCGGGAGTCGCCGGCATCGCCGACATCGATACCCGGCAGCTGACGCGAATGCTGCGCGAAAAAGGTGCGCAGAACGGCTGCCTGATGACTGGGACTGGCGCAGCCGACGAAAAAAAAGCCGTCGAGATCGCGCGCGCGGCACCGTCGATGGCCGGGCTCGACCTGGCCAAGGTGGTGAGCTGCAGCGCTTCGTACGACTGGACCGGAAGCACGTGGGCGCTGGGCGAGGGCTATCGCGCGGAGCAGGCGTCGCGATTTCATGTCGTCGCCTACGATTTCGGTATCAAGCACAACATCCTGCGCATGCTCGCGGAGCGGGGATGCCGTCTGACCGTGGTGCCGACGCGGATGCCTGCCCGCGATGCATTGGCGCTGAAACCGGACGGCGTCTTTCTGTCCAACGGCCCCGGCGATCCCGAGCCGTGCACTTACGCTGCCTCGGCCATCAGCTGCTCGGTCTTGCCACGGGCGCCAGAACCGTAAAGATGAAATTCGGCCATCACGGCGCGAATCATCCGGTGCTCGACAAGGACACCGGGCAGGTCCTGATTACCAGTCAGAACCACGGCTTCGCGGTCGACATGGCGACGCTCTCGCCGAACGTGCGCGTGACACACGTGTCGCTGTTCGACGGCAGCCTGCAGGGAATCGCGCTCACCGACAAGCCGGCGTTCAGCTTTCAGGGACACCCCGAGGCGAGCCCCGGTCCGCACGATCTCGCCTACTTGTTCGATCGTTTCGTGGCCATGATGGAGCGGCCCGCGTTGAAGGAGAGCGCATGAGCACCATCGAGCTCTACGGTTGCCGCGGATGCGGCTCGGCAGTGGTCGAGGCGCTGCTCGAGCGCGCCGGACTCGAGTTCGTGTATCACGAGGTGAAGCTCTCGGAGCGAGGGCGCGCCACCGAGGCTTTAAAGGCGGTCAACATGACCGAGAGCGCGGCGATCATCGTCATGCTCGATGAGAGCTATCCGGCCGCGCGCGTTCTGCCGGCGGCAGGCGACCCGCGCCGGGCGCTTGCGCTGCGCTGGATCGTCTTCATCGCCGGCAACATGTATCCGGCGATCAGTGTCGTCGACTTTCCCGAGCGATGGGTAAAGAGCAAGGTCGCGAGCGCCGAGCTCAAGGATGGCGCCGTCGAGCGTCTGAAAGCGTACTGGACCCTGCTCGAGCAGGCGCTGAAACCGGCGCCGTATCTTTTGGGCAGCGACATGACCGCGCTCGACGTGTATGCCGCAATGCTGTCGCGCTGGGATCCGGGGCGCGCGTGGGTCGACGAGCATTGTCGCCAGGTCGCATCCGCGCTCGCACTGGCCGAGCAGGATCCG
>VBDA01000151.1:0-4551 GCA_005883655.1 Betaproteobacteria bacterium
CACGCATGTGCAATTGACGACGCCGGGAGCGGCAAAGTGTTACCGCTCCGGCGGAGCGTTTGCCCGACAGCGCATCGGTTTGCGCGCCGCGCGCGGAGCGGTTCTCGAATGGCTTCCGCAGGAAACGATCATCTTCGACGCATCGAAGATCGAGCTCGAGCTCTCGATCGAACTCTTCGATGACGCGCGGTTCCTGGGCTGGGACGTCGTTTGTCTGGGCCGCACCGCAGCAGGCGAGCGCTTCGATCACGGCGCTTTGCGCCAGCGCCTCACGCTCACCCGTGACGGTATCCCGGTTTTTGCCGAGCGGGCGGTGCTGAGTGGCGGCGCCCCGCTGCTGAGATCGCCGGTGGGCTTGCACGGAAATCCCGTATTTGGCACATTCCTTGCGGCGGCGCCGATCGTCACCCATGCGATGCTGGAGTCGTGCCGGCAGGTTAGCGTGATGGCCGGAGAGGGCGCGGTGACTCGATTGCCGGGTGTGGTGATCGCCCGTTATCGCGGAGCGTCCGCCGCGGCGGCGCGCCACTATTTCGTAGAGCTTTGGCAAAAGCTTCGACCCGCATTGGCTCTCCGTGCCGCGGTGCCGCCGCGGATCTGGGCCACCTGAGAGAGATCGCGACGCCGATGGAGCTCACACCGAGAGAACGCGACAAGCTGCTGCTATTCACCGCCGCGCTCCTTGCCGAGCGGCGTCTCGCACGCGGCGTTCGCCTCAATTATCCCGAGGCGATCGCGTATATTAGTGCGGCGATTCTGGAAGGAGCGCGCGACGGGCGCTCGGTCGCCGAGATGATGAGTTACGGTACGACACTGCTCGATCGCACGCAGGTGCAAGACGGCGTCGCGGAAATGATTCCTGAGATTCAGATCGAGGCGACGTTTCCCGACGGCACCAAGCTCGTTACCGTGCACCATCCGATCCCATGATTCCCGGCGAAATCTTCGCACAGGATGGAGAGATCGAGCTCAATGCCGGCCGGTCCACGATCAGCCTGACGGTCGCAAACACCGGTGACCGGCCGATCCAGGTGGGCTCGCATTATCACTTCGCGGAAACCAACGCTGCGCTGGCGTTCGATCGTGCCGCGGCGCGAGGATTTCGTCTCAACATCGCTGCGGGAACCGCGGTGCGATTCGAGCCGGGGCAGGAGCGAGCGGTCGAGCTGGTCGCGTTTGGCGGAGCGCGCGTCGTCTACGGTTTCGCCGGCGCGGTGATGGGACCACTGCAGGGCCAACCGGAAACCGTGCCGCCGTCCGCCGCGCTTGTCGATCGCGGCGCGAAGCGATGAAGATCGGTCGCCGCGCCTATGTCGAAATGTTCGGGCCAACGGTCGGCGATCGGGTACGCCTTGCCGACACCGAGCTGATCGTCGAGGTCGAGAAGGACTTTACGGTCTACGGTGAGGAAGTCAAATTTGGCGGCGGCAAGGTCATCCGCGACGGCATGGGCCAGAGCCAGCGTATGTCGAAAGATTGCGCCGACACGGTGATCACCAATGCGCTGGTGATCGACTGGTGGGGCATCGTAAAATGCGACCTTGCGATCAAGGAAGGGAGGATCGCCTGCCTCGGCAAGGCCGGCAACCCCGACATCCAGCCCGGGGTCGACATCGCCATCGGCGCCGGGACCGAAATCATTGCCGGCGAGGGCATGATCGTGACCGCCGGCGGCATCGACACGCACATCCACTTCATCTGCCCGCAACAGATCGACGAGGCGCTGATGTCGGGCGTGACCACCATGATCGGCGGTGGCACCGGCCCCGCGACCGGCACGCTGGCGACCACGTGCACGCCGGGTCCGTGGCATATCCACCGCATGCTCGAGGCAGCCGAAGCCTTCCCGATGAATCTCGGGTTTCTCGGCAAAGGCAACGCGAGCCTCACGCCACCTCTGGTCGAACAGATCGAGGCCGGCGCCATGGGCCTCAAGCTGCACGAGGACTGGGGCACGACGCCGGCAGCGATCGACGCGGCATTGAAAGTGGGCGATTCGATGGACGTCCAGGTGTCGATCCATACCGATACGCTCAACGAGTCCGGTTTTGTCGAGACGACATTGAACGCGATCGGCGGCCGCACCATCCACACCTATCACACCGAGGGCGCCGGCGGCGGTCACGCACCGGACATCATCAAGGCCTGCGGGGAGCCCAATGTTCTGCCCTCGTCGACCAATCCGACACGCCCGTACACAGTGAACACCATCGACGAGCATCTCGACATGCTCATGGTCTGCCACCACCTCGACCCGGCGATCGCCGAAGATATCGCTTTTGCCGAATCGCGCATTCGGCGCGAGACCATCGCAGCCGAGGACATCCTTCACGATCTGGGCGCGTTTTCGATGATCTCGTCGGACTCGCAAGCGATGGGCCGCGTGGGCGAAGTCGTGATCCGGACCTGGCAAACCGCGCACAAGATGAAAATGCAGCGGGGCTGGCTTGCGCCGAGCGGAGGCCCTCACCCCTTCCCCCTCTCCCAGGGGGCGAGGGGAAACGTACAGCCTGCTGCGCAGGACCGTTCAACGAATGACAATTTTCGTGTCAAGCGCTATATCGCCAAATACACCATCAATCCCGCGATCGCGAACGGTATCGGGCGGGTCGTGGGGTCGGTCGAAGTCGGCAAGATCGCTGATCTGGTGTTATGGAAGCCCTCGCTCTTCGGGGTCAAACCGTCGCTGATCGTGAAGGGCGGGATGATCGTCTCGGCGGCGATGGGCGACCCGAATGCATCGATACCGACGCCGCAGCCGGTGCATTACCGGCTCATGTTCGGCGCCTTCGGCAAGGCACTGCAGACTTCGGTTACGTTCGTGTCCCAGGCCGCGCTGAACAACGGCGCGGTCGCCAAGCTGGGACTCAGCAAGCCTCTGGTCGCCGTTTCCGAAACCCGCAAGCTCGGCAAGCGCGATATGAAGCTCAACGACGCTCTTCCCGCGATCGAGGTCGATCCCGAAACCTATGCGGTCCGCGCCGACGGCGCGCTGTTGACGTGCGAGCCCGCCAAGGTGCTTCCGATGGCGCAGCGCTACTTCCTGTTTTGATATGGTCATCGTTCACAAGCGAGCTCCGCCAGCGGAAGAGGTCGACGACACCCTGACGCTGCCGTTCGAGCACCGGTGCAAGAGCCGGTTGCGGACGACGCTCGTCAGCGGCGAGGAAGTAGGGCTCTTTCTCGAGCGTGGAACGATCCTGCGCGGCGGCGACTGCCTGGCGGCAGACGACGGACGGGTCGTGCGCGTGCAAAGCGCCGCGGAAAAGCTGATGGAAGTGCGCGCGAAGGACGCGGAGTCCCTGGCAAGAGCGGCCTACCATCTCGGCAATCGCCACACGCCGATTCAGATCGGCGATGTTTGGCTGCGCTTTGCCGCCGATCACGTCCTGGCGGAAATGCTCCTCGGCCTCGGCGTCGAAATATCCGCATTGGCCGCGCCGTTCGAACCCGAGCCCGGCGCATACGCCGCCGGTCATCACCAGCACTCCGGCGAGGCCAAGCACGCCGGCGTGATACACGATTTCGCTCCGCGCTCGCGAAAAGGCTCATGAAAGATCTCATAAACGGCATCCGGGTGATCGATCCCGCGATTGGCCCAACGATGGCGCTGGTTCGACTTCTGCAACTCGCCAGTCCGGCCTTGCCGATCGGCGCCTACAGTTATTCGCAGGGGCTGGAGTGGGCAGTCGAGGCGGGCATCGTGAACGATGCGGCGACGGCGACGACATGGATCGGCGATCTTCTCGAGCTCGTCGTCGCGCCGGGCGAGGCGGCCGTAGCGTGGAGGCTGCTGGACGCGGCCAAGCGTCGCGACTGGCGCCAGTTCGGCAGCTGGAACACCTGGTTCTGCGCGTCGCGGGAAACGGCGGAGCTTCGCGCCGAGACCGAGCAAATGGGCGCAGCGCTGATCAAGCTCGCGGCCGCGCTGGAGCTCCTCGACGCGCAAACGACCGAAGAGCTCGCGCAATGGCCCGCGCTGTCGCTGCCCGCCGCCTATGCGCTTTCCGCCCGCGGCTTCGAGATCGATAGCAATGACGCGCTGGTCGGGTATGTCTGGTCCTGGCTCGAAGCGCAGGCGGCGGCGGCGATCAAATGCGTCCCGCTCGGCCAGGTTGCCGGTCAGCGACTGTTGAAAGGCTTGGGCGAGGGTATTCCCGCCGTCATCGCCGCCGCACGCGCGACCCTCGATGATGACGTGACCAGCTTCGCCCCTGGCCTCGCCCTGGCGAGCGCTCATCACGAGACCCAGTACACGCGGCTCTTTCGATCCTAGTGGAGAACGCCTTGACGATTGCGCAACCGTTGCGGGTGGGTATCGGAGGCCCCGTGGGGTCGGGCAAGACCGCATTGACGCTGGCGCTCTGCCTTGCGCTTCGGGATCGCTGCCAGATCGCGGTGGTCACCAACGATATCTACACCGAAGAAGATGCGAGGTTTTTGGTCGATAACAAGGCGCTGCCGCCGGAGCGCATCATCGGCGTCGAAACCGGAGGCTGTCCGCATACGGCGATTCGCGAGGATGCGTCGATCAACCTCGAGGCCGTCGAT
>VBDA01000151.1:4576-13647 GCA_005883655.1 Betaproteobacteria bacterium
AATCTCGACGTCGTGTTTGTCGAAAGCGGCGGCGACAATCTCGCCGCGACATTCTCGCCGGAGCTCTCCGACCTGACCTTGTATGTGATAGATGTCGCCGCAGGCGACAAGATTCCGCGCAAGGGCGGCCCGGGCATTACCAAGTCTGACCTGCTGGTCATCAACAAGGTCGACTTGGCTCCGATGGTGGGCGCGTCCCTGGAAGTCATGGCCCGCGACGCGAGCCGGATGCGCGGGGATCGGCCGTTCGTGTTTACCAACCTCAAGACCGGCGCGGGCGCTGACGCGGTCGTTCGCTTTGTCGTCGAGCGCGGCATGATCGCCCTGACGTCGCCGCTCGAAACCGCGATCGCCTAACCGCACTAAGCGCGCCACGCATTGGTCGCGCGAGCCCTGCGGCGCGTTACCTTTGCGCACGCGCACCATTTCGTTCCAAATCAGTGCGGCCCTACGAGGGACGCACCGCTTTGGAACGCGCCGATCCCTCATCGAGTCTCGGGGCGACCGGTCCAGGAGCCAGTATCGAGCCGTCTCCGAATGAAAACAGAGCGTTATTGGTCGCGTCGACGCGTGGCATGGATTGTGCGAAGCAACAAGGTGACGGCGCGCCGGCGCACCTTTCCTGCGCCAAGAAGCGCGACCGCCCAGGGATATTCGTCAACTATTCACTACGGGGTCAACCATGCAACGAAGGAATTTTCTCAAACGAATGGCGATTTCGGCGTCGCTCGCGGCCACCGGCATGGCTGTCTGCCTGCCGTCATTCGCCGCCGACACCATCAAGGTTGGAGTTTTACATTCGCTGTCGGGAACGATGGCGATCAGTGAAACGGTGCTCAAGGACGTTACGCTGATGGCGATCGACGAGATCAACGCCAAGGGCGGCGTCATGGGCAAGAAGCTGGAGGCGGTCGTCGTCGATCCCGCGTCGAACTGGCCCTTGTTCGCGGAAAAAGCGCGCCAGCTTCTGACCCAGGACAAGGTCGCCGTCGTCTTCGGCTGCTGGACCTCGGTGTCGCGCAAGTCCGTTCTGCCGGTGTTCGAGGAGCTGAACGGACTGCTGTTCTATCCGGTGCAATACGAAGGCGAGGAGCTTTCCAAGAACGTGTTCTACACCGGAGCTGCGCCGAATCAGCAGGCGATTCCCGCGGTCGAATATTTGATGAGCAAGGAAGGCGGCGGGGCGAAGCGGTGGGTATTGCTCGGTACCGACTACGTGTATCCGCGCACGACCAACAAGATCCTGCGCGCGTTCCTGCACAGCAAAGGTGTCGCCGACAAGGACATCGACGAAAAGTACACGCCGTTCGGTCATTCGGACTATCAGACCATAGTTGCGGACATCAAGAAGTTCGCGGCCGGCGGCAAGACGGCAGTGGTGTCGACCATCAATGGCGACTCCAACGTGCCGTTCTACAAGGAGCTCGGCAATCAGGGCCTGAAGGCGACCGACGTGCCTGTGGTCGCATTTTCGGTGGGCGAAGAGGAGCTGCGCGGCGTGGACACGAAGCCGCTGGTCGGGCATCTCGCAGCATGGAATTACTTCATGTCGCTGAAAAATCCCGCCAATGATGAGTTCAAGAAAAAATGGGCGGCCTATGCCAAGGCGAAAAATCTCGCCGGTGCCGACAAGCCGTTGACCAACGACCCGATGGAAGCGGCATATGTCGGGATGAACATGTGGAAGCAGGCGGTGGAAAAGGCCAAGTCGACCGATGTCGACAAGGTGATTGCCGCGATGGCGGGACAGTCGTTCAAGGCGCCCGACGGCTTCACCATCAAGATGGACGAAAAGAACCATCACCTGCACAAGCCTGTGTTCATCGGGGAAGTGCAGGGCAACGGCCAGTTCAACGTCGTCTGGAAGACGGCCGGTCCGATCAAGGCGACGCCGTGGAGCCCGTACATTCCGGAAGACAAAGGCAAGAAGGACGAGCCGGAAAAGAAGTGACTCGTTGGAAGTGACTCGTTGTCCGGGAGCGGGTCGTGACAGCGGCCCGCGATCGGAAGCCAATGAGTCATCATCCTGAAGCGAGCGCGCGCGCCATTCGAAGGATCTTTACGCATGGCCCAGGCCGCGATCGACACTCCAGTGGGCGATCTCACGCGAAGGCCTTTTGCGCCGCTCGACTCGACAGCGCAGTACAGCGGCGGCGGCGGACTGTGATCACCCGCTGCCGCCGTTTGTTTTCTCACGATGCGCGCAGGCGTTACGTGATTGCGATCATGCGCTGCTTGGCGGCGTTGGCCTTGAGCGCAATGGCCTGGTCGGCCTGCGCTTTGGCGCCCGAAACGCTGCACGACCTTGCCTTGGGCGACAACGATGCCAAGGCGAAAGCCATCTCCGTTGCCGCGGCGAGCGGCGACACCGCGTATCTGCCGCTGCTGCAGGCCGTGCTCGACGGCGAGGTGCAGACGGTCGGCGACGCGCAGATCCTGCTTGTCAAAGGTGACACCGCAACGGATCTGCTGACCGGGAAAGCGGTCACGCCGCTGCCCGAAAATCGCGACGACGTCGTCATCAACAATCGGATTCGCAAGGAGCTGCGCACCGCGATCGCCGCATTGAAGCTCACTGCGCCGGAGCGCGCCATCCGCCTGGCCGCCGCAAGGGAGTTGCAGACGGGCGCCGACGAAGAGCTGCTGCCGGCAATCGGCACCGCGCTTGCCAAGGAAACGGATGACGAGATCAAGAGTCTGCTTTTGTTGACGCAGGCATCGATCCAGTTGACGAGCAAGGACAAGAACACGCGTCTTGCGGCGATACGCACGCTCGCCGAGAGCAACAATTCGACCACCAAGACACTGTTGCTGGGTGTGCTCGAGCAGAACGGCGACACCTTCGCCGAGCCCGACGCCGACGTTCGCGCCGAGGCCGAAAAATCGCTGCACGCGGTGCAAGGCAGGCTTTCGGCGGGAGAAATGGTCGGGCGGGTATTCAGCGGCATCTCGCTCGGCAGCATTCTGTTGCTCGCGGCACTTGGGTTAGCGATCACCTATGGCCTGATGGGCGTCATCAACATGGCTCACGGCGAACTGATCATGATCGGCGCCTATACCACATACGTCGTTCAAAACCTTTTCCGCTCCCACTTTCCAGCCCTGTTCGATGCCTATCTGATCGCGGCGGTGCCGGCGGCGTTTGTCGCCGCAGGCCTGGTCGGGATGGCGCTCGAGCGCAGCGTCATTCGCTTTCTCTACGGCCGCCCGCTGGAGACCTTGCTTGCGACCTGGGGCATCAGCCTGATCCTGATGCAGTCGGTGCGAACGATCTTTGGCGCGCAGAACGTGCAGGTCGAGAATCCGTCCTGGATGTCGGGCGGCATCGAAGCGATCAGCGGAGTGGTCCTTCCGTGGAGCCGCATCGCGATCATTGGCTTTGCGGCGTTGGTGCTGGCGATGATGTGGCTGCTGCTGACGCGAACGCGGCTGGGCCTGTTCGTGCGCGCGGTAACGCAGAACCGCACCATGGCCAGCTGCACGGGTGTGCCGACACGCCGCGTCGACACCTGGGCATTCGGCTTGGGTTCGGGAATCGCGGGGCTCGCGGGATGTGCGCTGTCGCAGATCGGCAACGTCGGCCCGGACCTCGGCCAGAGTTATATCGTCGACTCGTTCATGGTCGTGGTGCTCGGCGGCGTCGGTCAGCTCGCCGGGACCGTCTACGCGGCAATGGGCTTGGGCATCGTCAACAAATTCCTCGAGGCTTGGTCCGGCGCCGTGCTGGCCAAGATTGCGGTGCTGGTGTTCATCATCGTGTTCATCCAAAAGCGTCCGCAGGGATTATTCGCGCTCAAGGGAAGAATGGCCGAGACGTGACATGCGATTTTTCCTGCATGCGGACGGTCGACGCGAAGGGCTCGGCGTGAGCGTCCCCGGTGGCACGGCTTTCGTGCCGGTGATCGCCGCCGGCGGGCCGCGATTCGCGCGCCTGCTGCCGGCCAAAGGCTGGCTGTTCTACGTCGCGGCAGCACTGGTGCTGTTCGTCGCCTTTCCGGTGCTCAATCTCGCCGTGCCGCCCGGCAACGTGCTCCATCTCTCCGACTACACCGTCACCTTGATCGGCAAGATCATGTGCTACGCCATCGTCGCGCTGGCGATGGACCTGATTTGGGGCTATACGGGGATCTTATCGCTCGGACATGGCGTTTTTTTCGCGCTGGGCGGCTACGCAATGGGCATGTATCTGATGCGCTCAATCGGTCACGAGGGAGTCTATCAAAGCGATCTGCCCGACTTCATGGTATTCCTCGATTGGAAGGCATATCCATGGTACTGGAGCTTCACCGACCATTTCTGGTTCGCGGCGCTGCTGGTGGTCCTGGTGCCCGGCCTCCTCGCCTTCGTGTTCGGCTATTTCGCCTTTCGCTCGCGCATCAAGGGCGTGTATTTCTCGATCATCACCCAAGCGATGACTTACGCTTTCATGCTGCTGTTCTTCCGCAATGACACCGGGTTCGGCGGCAATAACGGCTTTACCGATTTCAAGCGCATTCTGGGATTTTCCGTCACCGCACCCCAGACGCGGATGGCGTTGTTCGTGCTGACCGGCGCTGCGCTGCTCGGCTTTTTGCTGCTCGGGCGGTGGATCGTGACGTCGAAGCTCGGCCGGGTGCTCACCGCGATTCGCGACGCCGAGACGCGCGTCATGTTCTCGGGCTACAACCCGCTCTATTTCAAGTTGTTCATCTGGACGCTGTCGGCGGTGATCTGCGGTATCGCGGGCGCGCTGTACGTCCCGCAGGTCGGCATCATCAATCCGAGCGAGATGTCGCCCGCCAACTCGATCGAGATCGCCATCTGGACCGCGGTCGGCGGACGCGGCACGCTGTTCGGGCCGGTGCTCGGCGCGGCTCTGGTCAATCTCGGGAAGAGCTGGTTTACCCAGGTCCTGCCCGAGTACTGGCTCTTTCTGCTGGGCCTCCTGTTCATCCTGGTAACGCTCTTCCTGCCGCGAGGCGTGGCGGGGCTTCTGCGGGCCGCGCGGCGACGCACCCTGTGAACCGATGAACGCGATCGTGTCGCGCGAGGGATGGGATGACGCCGGGGCGGCGTCGGGCGTGCGGGTGTTGACGTCCGGGGTCGACACCTCGCACAAGGGCATACTCTATCTCGACGCCATCTCGGTCTCCTTCGACGGATTCAAGGCGCTCAACGCCTTGTCGCTGCTGATCGACGATGGAGAGCTTCGCTGCGTGATCGGTCCCAACGGCGCCGGCAAGACGACGATGATGGACGTCATCACCGGCAAGACGCGCCCGGATACAGGCACCGCGTTTTTCGGACAGACCATCGACCTCACGCGCTTTACCGAAGCCGAGATCGCCACCGCGGGTATTGGCCGCAAGTTTCAGAAGCCTACGGTGTTCGAGCAGCACACGGTGTTCGAGAATCTGGAGCTCGCGCAGAAGTGCGACAAGCGCGTTTGGCCGACGCTGGGCGCGCGCCTGGATTCCGGGGCACGGGACCGCATCGGCGCGACGATGGAAACGATCAAGCTGGTGCCCGAGGCATCGCGTCCGGCGGGACTCTTGTCGCATGGACAGAAGCAATGGCTGGAGATCGGCATGCTGCTCATGCAGGAGCCACAGCTCCTTCTTCTCGACGAGCCGGTGGCCGGCATGACCGACGACGAATCGATGCGCAGCGCCGAGCTCTTTCTTTCGCTGGCCGGCAAATACACCCTGATCGTCGTCGAGCATGACATGGAATTCGTCAAGCGCATCGCGCAAAAGGTCACCGTGCTTCACGAAGGCAGCGTGCTCGCCGAAGGAACGATGGACCAGATCCAGCAGAACGAGCAGGTCATCGAAGTGTTTCTGGGACGCTGACGATGCTCTCCGTGCAGGGGCTCAACCAGTACTACGGCGGCAGCCACACGCTGCGCGACGTAGGATTCGACGTTCCGGCCGGGGCATGCACCGCGCTGCTCGGTCGTAACGGCGTGGGCAAGACGACGCTGCTGAAGTGTCTGATGGGCGTGCTTCCGGTGCGGTCGGGCAAGATCGGCTTTGCCGGAACCAGCATCGCAAATCTGCCGCCGTATGCGCGCGCGGCGCTGGGCATCGGCTACGTGCCGCAGGGACGGGACATCTTTCCACGGCTGTCAGTGCAGGAAAATCTGCAGATGGGATTGGCCTCGAAAAAAAACGGCTCCAAAGTTCCTGACTTCGTCTTCGACATGTTTCCCGTGCTGAAGCAAATGCTGAACCGGCGGGGAGGCGATCTTTCGGGCGGCCAGCAGCAGCAGCTCGCGATCGGACGGGCGCTGGCGATGCGGCCGCGGCTATTGATCCTGGACGAGCCCACCGAAGGCATCCAGCCGTCGATCATCAAGGACATCGAGCGCGCGATCCGCAGCCTCGTCGCCGCCGGCGACATCGCGATTCTGCTCGTCGAGCAATACTACGATTTCGCCAAATCGCTCGCCGATCATTATGTCGTCTTGTCGCGCGGGGAAGTCGTAGCCAGAGGCCTGGGCGCGGACATGGACCGCGACAACGTGCACGCGCATCTTGCCGTGTAAGACGCTACTCCGCCTAGCCGCAGCCAAGCTGCGATGCAGGAGGCACCCGCTCCTACGAACATTTGTCCTACATTATTTTCAGAGTTGCGCCGATTCCGCTCCCACGCTTCATGCCCTAGTCTGCATTTTGTCAGGCGGCGCAGGAGCGTGGCATGAAGCCTTCCATCGTTATACTTCCAGTTCTGCTCGCGCTTTCGAGCTTCTCGTACGGGCAAGAAAAAGCCATCTACAAATGCGCGGATTCCGAAGGGATCGGCTACCGCGATACACCGTGCCCAGTCCGGCAGGAGCAAACGCTGGTGACCTCTGCCAGGAGAGTGAATTGGCAGAGTGACAACGCGAAGGCAACTCAACCGATGGACGCACGGCTGGCGGCGACGCCTTTTTTCGCGACTCGATTGTTTATGGGCATGACAGATACGCAGGTACTGAATCTCCCGAGCTGGGGTCGCCCGGCGCAAATCACTCGAAGTAAGGCCGGCCACGTGTGGCGTGAGCAGTGGACCTACAAGGACAGGAGCACGGGTGAAGAGCGAAGATTTCTGTATTTCGAAAATGCGCGGCTGGTCGACCAGGAAGACGCGCCGCGGCCGCCTTCGTATCAGGCGCGGGCGACAATTGATTGAGTCTTCTGTTTCGCGTGGGGGAAAGCGGTCTTACTGAGGGCCGCTTTTTTTGGTCGACCGATTCAGGGGACACGATGAGCGGGCGCCGCGATGAGACCGAACTCACCTGCCAGCCAACATGCTGATCAGCTGGGGAAACGCATGAGGTCCCGGAGCGGAGACGGCACGAAGGGCGAGGAGTAAACCAAGGGAGCGCCGCCCCGTCCGGGCACTGCCAATATCAGCAAGCAGCGTGCCAGAGTCGTGGCTGCGCGCAACCCGCGCTCCCGCTTGGAGAAATACGATTCTAGCGGCCCATGAGGTGCTTCCTGAACGTGCTTCGTGCGCCGCGGTACGTCATGCGGAGCCAGGGCAGGGAATGGGCTGCCTCGAGCTCAACCCTTCACCGGAATCGCGCCAGCGTCGCTGCCGGCGCCGGCGCTACTTCGTTGTGCATGATGGTCGGCCGCCAACAACATGTACACGGCAGGTACGACGAATAACGTGAACAGCGTTCCGATCGACAGGCCGGAAAAGATTACCAACCCCATCGCATGTCGCCCGGCCGCGCCTGCGCCCGCGGCGATCACCAGCGGAACGACGCCGAGCACCATTGCGGCCGTAGTCATCAGGATCGGCCGCAACCGCACTGCGGCGGCCTCTTCGATGGCGTCGCGCTTGCTCTTGCCAGCGCGCTGGAGCTGGTTGGCAAACTGCACGATCAGAATCCCGTGCTTGCTGATCAAACCCATCAGAGTGACCAGTCCGACCTGGGTATAGATGTTCAGGGTCGAGAACCCGAGGTTGATGAAGATCAGCGCGCCAAACAGCGCCATCGGCACCGACACCAGGATCACGATCGGATCGCGGAAGCTTTCGAACTGCGCAGCGAGCGCCAGAAAAACAATGATCACCGCGAACAGCAAGGTCACCGCAAAGCCGCCCGATTCCTGCACAAACTGGCGCGACACGCCCGAGTAATCGGCCGAATAGCCAGTCGGAGCAACCTCGGCGAGCGCGTGCTGCATGAATTCGAGCACTTGATTCTGTGAGACTGCCGGCGTGTAAACGCCGAAGATGCTCGCCGAGTTGAGTTGCTGGAAGTGCGCGATGCCTTCCGGCACGACTTCGGTTTTTTGGCGTGCGACCGTAGACGCGGGAACCAGCGATCCGTCCGCGGTGCGAATATGGTAATCGAGCACCTGGTCGGCATTCAGCCGGTCGACCTGCAACACCTGCGGGATCACCTTGTAGGACCGGCCCGCGATCGAGAAGTAGTTGACGTATCCTCCCCCCAGCGCGGCGCCCAATGCCGCGCCGATATCCTGCTGCGTAAGCCCGAGCGTGGCGACGAGATCGCGATCGACTTCGACGGTGGTCTGCGGCTTGTCCAGCTTGAGATCGGTGTCGACGTAAAAGAACATGCCGCTGGCCTGCGCTTTCTGCAGGATCGCCTGAGTGACCTCGTTCAGGTTCGGATACGGCTCGGTGGTCTTGATCACGAACTGCATGGGCAGGCCTTGCGATCCGGGCAACGGCGGAAATTGGAACGCGGCGACGCGCGCGCCGGCGATGCCGTTCCACTTCTGCTGCAGCTCCTGCTGAAGTTGCGCGGCGCTTTTCGTGCGTTGGTTCCATGGCTTGAACAGCACACCGCCGATCCCTTGATTGGTCGTCGGCACGCCGGTGATCTGGAACATCTGGTCGTATTCCGGGAGCTCGCGCGAAATATCGAACACCTGCTTGGCGTAGGCATTCATCTGCTGTGATGTCGCGTTGGGCGGGCCGACTATCTGTGAGAGCACGACGCCCTGGTCTTCCTGGGGCGCGAGCTCGGACTTCGACGTCATGAACAGGTAAACGACGCCGCCGAGCAGAATCACGCCCATGACCACCGGCACCGACCAGGTGTCGAGCGTGCCGTGCAACAACCGCTGATA
>VBDA01000151.1:13682-17425 GCA_005883655.1 Betaproteobacteria bacterium
GTCATCATCGGCGACAGGGTCAGCGCGACGATACCGGAGACCGTGACGGCACCGGCGAGCGAGAACGCGAACTCGGTAAAGAGTGCCCCGGTAAGGCCACCCTGAAAGCCGATCGGCACGTAAACGGCGACCAGGACAATGGTCATCGCGATAATCGGCCCCCCAAGCTCGCGCGCTGCGATCAGCGAAGCCTCCATGGGCGACTTGCCTGCTTTCATGTGCCGGTCGACGTTCTCGACCACGATAATCGCATCGTCGACGACCAGGCCAATCGCCAGCACCAGCGCGAGCAGGGTCAGCAGGTTGACCGAGTAGCCCAGCATCAGCATGACGAAGAAGGTGCCGATCAGCGACAGCGGCATGGCGATCAAAGGGATCACTACCGCACGCAGGCTGCCCAGGAACAGAAAGATCACGATGGAGACGATGACCAGCGACTGGATCAGGGTCTTCACGACCTCGTCGATCGAGCTGCTGATGAATATTGTCCCGTCGTAGACGATTTCACCGGTCAGGCCGTTGGGCATCTGCGCCTGGATCTCGGGGAACACCGCACGGACGCGCTTCGCGACTTCCAGTACGTTGGCTTCGGGCGCCACTTTGATGCCGATGAACACGGCGTTGCGTCCGCCGAACGCAGTCGTGAAATCATAATTCTCCGCACCGAGCGAGACCGTGGCGATGTCTTCGAGGCGCACGATCGCGCCGTCTTTTTGCTTGACTATGAGCTTCTTGAATTCGTCGACGGAGTGCAGGCTGGTCCCGGCGGTCAGGTCGACGCTCACCATCTGGCCCTTGGTCGTGCCCAGCGCGGCCAGATAGTTGTTGGTACCTAGCGCGGTGCGCACGTCGGTCGCGGTAACGCCATAGGCGGCCAGCCGCGTCGGATCGAGCCAGGCACGCAGCGCGAAGGTCCGCGCACCCAGAATCTCGGCAGTCTGCACGCCTTCGACCGAATCGAGCTTGGGCTTGACGACCCGGACCAGGTAATCGGTGACGTTGTTGTTGGGCAGGACTTCGCTGAAGAAGCCCATATACATGGCGTCGATCGTCTGCCCTACCTGGACCGTCAGCACCGGCTGTTGCGCTTCCGGCGGCAACTGGTTGCGCACCGAGTTGACTTGGGTGTTGATCTCGGTCAGCGCGCGGTTGGCGTCGTAGTTCAGTCGCAAGGTCGCGGTGATCGCCGATACGCCCGAAACACTCGTCGACGACATGTAATCGATGCCCTGCGCCTGCGCGATGGCGCCTTCCAGCGGCTGGGTGATGAACCCGGCGACGGTTTGCGCGTCGGCCCCGTAGTAGGTGGTGCTGATAGTCACGACCGCATTCTGGGTTTTGGGGTATTGGCGAACGGCCAGGCTCGTCAGCGAGCGCACGCCCACAAGCACGGGCTTGCGAATGAAGAGGTCGGTGAAGTTCATGTGCGCTGACTCATTTTTCCTGCGGCGTCGGATTGGGGCTGTTCGATGGCTGCACCTTGTTGTCGACGATCAGCGGCGTGCCACTCTTGAGCTTCACCTGGCCGCTGGTCACCACCTCGGTTCCAGGCTCGATGCCTTTCAGGATGGCTACCTGATCGCCGCGCGTCGGGCCGGTGGTGACGAACACCTGCTGCGCGAGCAGGCGCGCGTTGCCCTTTTCGTCCTTGTCTTCCTTCTTGTCCGATGGCTTCACCACGAATACCGTGTCGCCGTAGGGATTGAAGGTAATGGCGGTCTGAGGAAGCGTGATATAACGGTTCTCCTCGCCCGAGTTCACCCGGACATTGGCGAACATCCCGGGAAGCAGCTGTCGCTTGGGATTGGGGATCGTAGCCTCGACCTGCACGTTGCGGGTGTTGGTATCGATCTTGGGGTTGATCGCATTGATCTTCCCGGTGAAGGGAACGCCCTTGTAGNNTCGCGACCTGCGGCAACTGCTGCTGCGGCAGATAGAAGTCCACGTAAATCGGATCGATGGTCTGCAAGGTGACCAGCTTGTCGGCTGGGTTCAGGTATTGGCCGGGATTGACGATGCTGATGCCGAGCTTGCCGGCGAACGGCGCGCGCAAGGTCTTCTTCTCCACCACCGCCTGCTGCTGCGCCACCTGTGCGCGCTTGCTCTTCAGGTCGCCGGCGTCGGTATCGACCTGCGCCTTGCTGATAACTTCCGCCGCCAATTGCGCCTTGTCGCGCTCATAGACCGTCGATGCGAGCTCGGCCGCCGCTTCCAGCGAGTGAAGCTGCGCGATGTCCGAGTCGGCGTTCAATTGCGCAAGCACCTGACCGGCCTTGACCTCATCTCCGGACTTGAAGTTGATGCTGCGCACCAGTCCGGCGACCTCGGTCGTGACGTCCACGCCGCGGACCGCACGCAGCGTGCCGACCGCGTTTAGCTGCGGCTGCCAAACCTGATATTCGGCCTTCATGGCACTGACCGTCGCCGGAGGCTGCGGGCCCTTGCCCATGTATTTCTGCATCATGTAACCCTTGAAGAAATTGAACCCCACCAGCCCTCCGATGAGCAGGCCGACGGCGATCAGCATGATGGTCATGCGCTTTTTCATTTCATTTTTCCTGTTCTAGGCAATTCGATGGCTCAACCGCAAAGCGCTATTGAACGTGGGAATCGAAGCTTGCCGCGGCTTGCGGGTCGCGATTCCACCAACCGCCGCCAAGCGCCTGGAACAGTGCCGCCGTGTCGGCATAGCGCGCCGACTGCGCGGCGACAAGGTTGAGTCGTTCCTGTTGATACTGCTGCTGGGCGATCAGCAGCGCGATGATGCTGCTGCCGCCGAGTTGATATTGACGCGTGTTGAGATCCAGGGTCTCGCGGGCGAACGCGGTTGCATCGGCCTGCGCCTTGAGCGCGCGAGCGTCCGCCTCCAGGGCGCGCAGCGCGTCGGCGACGTTTTGAAACGCCAGCAGCACCGTCTGCCGATATTGCGCATCGGCCTGTTCGTAAGCCGCGACCGCGGCGCGGCGGCGCGCCTCGAGCTCGCCGCCATGGAAAAGCGGCTGCAGCAGGCCCGCGCCGATGCTCCACACGGCCGGACCTGCGAACAGGCTGTGCAACTGCAGCGACTGGAGGCCAATGCTCCCGGTCAGGTTGATCTTCGGATACTCGTTCGCGGTCGCGACGCCGATCTGCGCGCTCGCCTGATGCAGCAGCGCTTCGGCCGCCTGCACGTCGGGACGCTGCCGGGTCAGCGCCGAGGGAACGCTGAGCGGCAGCTCTTGCGGCAGGACGATGGCGTCGAGATCGAATTCAGGCAGCGTCGCTTCGCTGGGCAACTTGCCCTACAGGACCGCAAGCTGATGGCGCGTTTTCGCGAGGTCGCGCTCGAGCGGCGGCAGCAGCGCGCGCGTGTGCTCGACCTGGGTGCGCTGCGTCGTCAGCGTCAGTCGCGCCACCGCGCCGAGCTGGAACTGCTTTTCGATCAACTCGACCTGCTTTAGCTCGGCGGCGAGGATTTCCTGCGTCGCCTTGAGTTGCGCGCGCAACTGCGCCTCGCGAATCGCGGTGGTGACGACATTCGCGGTCAGGGACAGCCTCGCGCCCTCGAACTGAAAGCGCTGATAGTCGACCAGCGCCTCGAAGCCTTCGAGCTCGCGGCGGTTGCCGCCAAAGGCGTCGAGCGCGTAGGAAACGTTCACCGAGGCGTTATAGAGATTGAAGATGCTGGCGGGCGCTCCGGGCTGGCCAAACGACGCGCCGGTGATTTTTTGGCGAGTGGCGGACAAGTTGCCGTCGACCTGCGG
>VBDA01000565.1:0-483 GCA_005883655.1 Betaproteobacteria bacterium
CGATGATCAGGGGCGCAACTTCGATGCGAAGGGCAACCTGAAGGATTGGTGGACCAAGGACGACGCCAAGGCGTTCGTCGACCGCGCGCAGTGCATCGTCGACCAGTACTCGCAGTACACAATCGTCGACGACATCAAGATCAACGGCAAGCTCACCAATGGCGAGGACATCGCTGACCTGGGCGGGCTGGTGCTGGCCTGGATGGCGTGGAAAGCCGAAACCGCGGGCAAGGCTCTCGCGCCGCGCGATGACTTCTCGCCCGAGCAGCGCTTCTTCATCGGCTACGCACAATGGGCATGCGAGAACGACCGGCCGGAGAATCTGCGCGTCAAGGCGCTGACCGATCCCCACTCTCCGGGCAAGTATCGCGTCAACGGGCTGATCGTGAACATGCCCGAGTTCGAGCGTGCCTTCTCCTGCAAGGCCGGGCAGCCGATGGTGGGTGCGAATCGCTGCCGTGTCTGGTAGCTAGTGTACTGAGT
>VBDA01000565.1:542-3616 GCA_005883655.1 Betaproteobacteria bacterium
TATCCCTGTCGGCATCGAATGCGGTCTACGCGAATGCTATGACTGAATGGTCGTGTCAAGATAGCTCTTCCCAAATGAACGTCAAATCAGACGGCGCTTGTGGCGGCGCGCCGATTCACTAGCTCACAGGTGTTGCCGATGTCGGACACGGTGGCGCGCTGCATGTCGCGCTTCCAGCGCTGCTCCTCGAACTCGGTGCCGCGATGCATGGTGCAGCGGTTGTCCCACATGACCAGATCGTGCAGCCGCCAGCGATGCGTGTACACAAACTGGCGCTGCGTCGCGTGTGCCATCAGGCTATCGAGCAGGCCGCGCCCTTCTTCATCGGGTATACCGATCACGCGCCTGGCATGCGAGGCGATGTAAAGCGAGCGCCTGCCGGTTTCCGGAATGGTGCGTACCAGAACCTGCTGCGCGGGCGGCAGCGCAGCGCGCTCCCTTTCCGAGTAGTCGGTAAAGCCGAGCTTGGCGCGGGAATGGAAGATCGAGTGCTCGACGACCAGGCCGTCGATGTGCCGGCGGGTTTCTTGCGGCAACGCATCCCAGGCGGCGCGCATATCGGCAAACTCGGTGTGGCCGCCGATCGGTGCCACGCTGCGCGCGTAAAGAGGCCTGACAACCGTTTGCGGGCGTCCGCCTTCAGTATCTCGTTGCTGTGGTCCAGGTTGGAGACGTCGGAGATTCGCGCGTCGATGCGCTCCTGTTTGACGTCGTCCTGATAGGAATTGATGTTCGGCTCGAGCGGACCGAATAGCTGCGCGAACTCGACGTGCTGCTCGGGCGTCAATTGCTGTGCGGGGAAAACCAGCACTCCATACTTCCAGAAGGCTGTCTTGATAGCGTCCCGATCATCGGGCGACAATGGCTGCGTCAGGTCCACATCCCCGACTTCCGCAGCGAAGTCCGGCGTTACCGGAAAAATGCTGATCGCCATGCGATTGCCTCGATTCACTCTGCCGTGATGCCGACTTCCTTGACCACGCGCGCCCATTTCGCCAGATCTTTTTTGATGTACGCGGCGAACTCTTCGGGACTGCTGGTGACGGCTTCGGCCCCTCGCGATTCCATCCATGCCTTCATCGCCGGATCCTGCATGATCGCGACCAGCTCCCGGTTCAGCCTTGCGACGATCGCCGCGGGAGTCTTGACTGGGGCCAGAATGCCGAACCAGTTGTATGTCTCGTATCCGGGCATGCCGAGTTCCGCGAGCGTAGGCACGTCGGGCAGTTGCGGCCACCGTTTGGCGCCGGTCACGGCTAACGCTCGCAGCTTACCGGATTGGATGTGGGGCAAGGACGTGTCATTGAACATCACCTGGATCTGTCCGCCGAGGAGGTCCGTGAGCGCCGGACCCGTCCCCTTGTACGGGATATGGGTCATCTGAATGCCAGCTGCGCTATTGAACAATTCCCCGACCAGGTGACTGAGGCCGCCGGTGCCAGTCGATCCGAAATTCAACTGTCCTGGCTTTGACTTGGCGAGCGCGATCAGTTCGGCGACGTTCTTGACCGGCAGCGCAGGATTCACCACCAGCACGGTCTGGCTTTCAGCGATCAGCATGATCGGCGCCAGGTCCGCGAGCGGATCGAACGCCAGCTGCTTGTAGACCAGTGTGTTCAGTCCGACCGTAGCATTGTTGCCAATGAAAATCGTGTAGCCGTCGGCCGGCGATTTTGCGGCCTTGTCAGCGCCGATATTGCCGCCCCCGCCCGCGATGTTGTCGATGACTACCGGCTGCTGGACACGATCCGAAAGTGCTTTCGCAACTGCCCTTGCCACCGCGTCGGTGAGACCACCGGGCGGGTAGGGCACGATCAGGTGAATCGCCCTTTCAGGATAGGCCGCATGCGCGCTTGCCGCAGCGAGCGCGAGCACGAACAGCACGATCGCCGTTTTCAAGAGATAAAAAGCGTGTTTCATTCGATATCCGTCGTACGCGGTACTCGATGAGGACAGGACTGATTATGCTATGTTCGAGCACTGAAGTCCGGAGGGTCCGTCAATGATCACTCGCCGCGCCGCCCAGCTCTTGCTTGTCCTCCTGTTTGCGCCGCTGTGGGCGGCTGCGCAAACCGGCACCGGCGCGCCCGGTGTCTACTACCCCGATGCGGTGTGGCAGCACAAGACCCCGGCCGAGGCGGGCATCAGCGCATCGCTGTTGAAAGATGCCATCGACTTTGCCGTCGCCAGCGAGACCAAGGCGCCGCGCGATCTCAAGCTCAATCATTACCAGACTTTCGGTCGCGAGCCTTTCGGCTATGCCATCGGGCCGATCAAGGACCGCGGCGAACCGACCGGCATTATCGTTCACAAGGGCTATATCGTCGCCGAATGGGGAGAGCCGCTGCGAGTGGACATGGCGCACAGCGTGACCAAGAGCTTTTTGTCGAGCGTGGTTGGAATCGCCGTCGATCGCGGCATGATCAAGAGCATCAACGACACCGTGCGCGAGTATGTGCCGCCGATTCAGATCTACAACCCGGCGCCGGCTGGCAACAAATCCGACAGTCTCGGCACGTCCGATCTACTGTATCTCTTCGAAACCCCGCACAACCGGACCATCACCTGGGACCACCTGTTGCGCCAGACCAGCGACTGGGAAGGGACGCTTTGGGGCAAGCCCGACTGGGCCGACCGGCCGGGCGACAAGCCGAGCGAGTGGACCACGCGGCCGCGCGACAAGCCCGGCAGCGTTTACAAATACAACGACACGCGGGTGAATGTGCTGGCACTCGCCGCGCTCAACGTCTGGCGCCGTCCGCTGCCGCAGGTGTTGAAGGACAACGTTATGGACCCGATCGGCGCCTCGAACACCTGGCGCTGGTACGGCTACGAGAATTCCTGGATCGTTCTCGATGGAATGGCCGTGCAGTCGACGACCGGCGGCGGCCATTGGGGCGGCGGAATGTTCATTCACGCCTACGACATGGCGCGCTTCGGTTACCTCACGCTGCGCCACGGCAAGTGGAAAGACCGGCAGATACTTTCAGATCAGTGGGTCGACTGGGCGCGCACGCCCACCCCCGCGCAGCCGACGTACGGCTTCATGAACTGGTTTCTCAACACCGACCGGA
>VBDA01000565.1:3628-8315 GCA_005883655.1 Betaproteobacteria bacterium
GCCTGCCCGCGCATTCACGCACATCGGCAACGGTACCAACATGATCTACGTCGACCCGGAGCACGATGTGGTGGCGGTCGTCCGCTGGATCGACACCAAAGCGATGGATGAGTTTGTGAAACGGCTTCTGGCAGCACTTGAAAGGAAATAGCGGCCTGGACAAGCCAAAAGAATGAACCGGTATGAACTCTCAAGCCTGGAATGCGTCTAATTTCCTGCCTCTTGCTTCACTTCCTGGAGAATCGATCATGATGAAGTCCATTGTTGCAATTGCTGCGGCAGCGTTTGCCCTTGGCGCCGTGCCGGCGGTCGCGGCCGATATGATGGATCCTTGGAGTCAAATGCTGGTGAAGCCGATGACCCCGGCGGAGACCGCGCAGCTAAAGGCCGAGCGCGACGCGGCAAAGGGCAAATGGGCAACGATGACGCCCTAAGAAAAGGCCGCTGCGAAGAGTTCGATGCGCGGCAAGAAGCTCGCCGACCTGAATGTAATGGAGCGCATCGCTCAGGAAGACGACATGGGCACGATGACGAAAGATGAGTCCGCGCAATTCAAGGCCGACCGCCAGGCTGCGCAAGCAAAGTACGGGCAGATGAGCGCTGAAGAAAAGGCGGCGGTGCGTAAGGCCGCTCAGCAGAAGAGGCTGTCAGACCTGAACACGATGGAGCGGGTCGGTCAGGAAAATGACATGAGACGGTACATGTCGTACTGATAGTTCGAGATGTTGAGCAGGTAAGTGCCCGCTAGGCCGCATTCCTGAAGCAGTCCTTGCTGGCGCTCCGCGTTGCGGGAGCCAGCGGGGTCGGTGCGCGCAAAAAACTCGGCCGCCCAATCGTAGTTTGACATCTCCCGGTGCTCGCTTGGCCGCAACGCGCACCGGATTCAGCCGGCCCCCGCCTTTGATTTCGGCATCGGGCCGGGCAAAATCGGATTCTTGCAAGATAACCTCGGCTCGCGCATGATCGAATTCGGGCGAGGGAGGGGATGCCGGGTCTGGCATTTCCGGGACGGACTTTCCCTACGCCGGTGCTCATGCCCGCTCTTACGAAGGAAGCCCGATGAAATCGACGCAGCTTCGCAATCCTCGCCGTCGCACCCTGCTCAAGGCCGCCGCGGGTTTTGGTGGCATCGGTCTGGGCGGCAGTCTGCTATCGCTCGACGCGCTGGCACAGGGATCGCCGAAAACAACCATCAACCTGCAACTGGGCTGGCTGCCGGGCAACAATCAGATCGGCGAAGTCGTGGCCAAGCAGCTCGGCTACTACGCGCAGGAGGGACTGGACGTGCAGATCCAGCCTGGAGGACCCAACATCGATGGTGTGGCCATCGTGGCGTCCGGCCGGTTCGAAGCCGGTCAGCTCGCCTCCAGTCCGTCGCTCATGCTCGCCGTGTCGCAGGACATCCCCGTCAAGTGCTTCGCCTCGGGCCTGCAGCAGCACCCGTACACATTTTTCTCGCTCAAGAAAAAACCGGTGAACACGCCCAAGGACATGGCCGGCAAGAAGGTCGGCATCCAGCCGACCGGGGTCGTGCTGTTGCGCGCGCTGCTCGCCAAGAACAACATTCCGGAGAGCGCAGTCGAGATCATCCCGATCGGCGCCGACATGTCGCCACTACTTACGGGGCAGGTCGATGTCGTCACCGGTTGGCAGACCAACGTCACCGCCTTGAAGCCATTGGGTCCGGAGCGCGTCGATCTCCGGCTCTGGGATGCCGGCGTCCGGCTCTACGCGCTTCCCTATTACGCCACCGTCAAGACCATCCAGACGCGTTCGGACGTCCTGGAGAAATTCCTGCGCGCGACCGCGCGCGGCTATGCCTACGCCAACGCCAATCGCGATTCCGCCGCGGATCTTCTGGTGAAGGAATATCCCAACCTCGAGCGTAACGACGAGAAGGTCGGCATCGATGCGATGATGAAATATGCATTCAATGACCTCACTCGCGCGGACGGCTGGGGCACGATGGATCCGGGGGTTTGGCAGGATCAGATATCGCTCTACTCGCAGCTCGGGCAGTTTTCGAAGCGTACGCCCAAGCTCGAGGAGGTGATGACGCTGGACATCCTGAAAGCGACCCGCGACGCGCGGCTCAAGGCCTGAAGCGCAATGGGGATTGCGGCCACCGCCCAGTTAAAAGAGAGTCCCGCAACGCCGGCTGGTTCGCGCAACCCGGCGGTCGATGGCGCGGCGATCTCTTGCCGCAACGTCAGCGTCCGTTTTTTCACCGACCGGCGCAGCGTGATTGCGTTGTCCGGTATTGATCTCGAGGTGAGGCGCGGTGAGTTGCTGACCTTGCTGGGACCGTCCGGTTGCGGGAAATCCACGCTCCTG
This sequence comes from Betaproteobacteria bacterium, assembly GCA_005883655.1. Classification (GTDB taxonomy): domain Bacteria; phylum Pseudomonadota; class Gammaproteobacteria; order Burkholderiales; family Casimicrobiaceae; genus PALSA-1003. Next base: position 5,963 of record VBDA01000565.1, read on the forward strand.
CGCGCGGTTGCGGACCTGGTCGCGCCAAAGCACGGCAGCAGCAGCGCGCCGCCGGCGCGATATCGGCTTTGTCTTCCAGGACCCCGCGCTCCTGCCATGGCGTAGCGCGCTGCAGAACGTCGAGCTGCCGCTGGAAGTTGCCGATGGTGGAAAGCACAAAGGAAAGGCGACGCCGCGGGAATTGCTCGAGCTGGTCGGTCTTAAGGGCTGGGAGCACGCGTTTCCGCACGAATTGTCCGGGGGCATGCGCCAACGCGTGTCGATTGCGCGGGCGCTGGTCAGTGATCCCAAAATCCTGCTCATGGACGAACCGTTCGGCGCGCTCGACGAAATCACCCGCGATCGTTTGAACGAGGAATTGCGCCGAGTGTGGCGCGACACCGGTACGACGATTCTGTTCGTTACCCACAGCATCTACGAGGCCGCGTATCTGGGTCAACGCGTGCTCATGCTTGCAGCCAATCCGGGACGGGTGCGGGAAATCGTTCCGGTCGGGCTGCCCGAGACGCGCACGCTCGACATTCGCGAGACGGCCGATTTCGTCGCCCTGGCGGCGTATCTGCGCCGGGTACTGGAGAACTGCTGATGAACATGCCCGATGCAATGGCCGCGAGCCCGCAAGCCGGAATGGAGGATCCCGCGGCGCTCGCATACTTCTCGGCAAGACAGCGTGAGCAATGGCGCCGGCGGACCCTGCCGGTGCTGGGTCTGTTCGGGTTGATCTTCCTGTGGTGGGCGGTTGTCACCGGGTTCGACGTCAAGCCATTTATCGCGCCGTCGCCGCAATTGGTGCTCGAGACGATGGTCAACAAGTGGCCGGTTCTGTGGCAAAACGTGATCCCAACGGCGATCGAGGCCGTCGGCGGGTTCATGCTTGGCAATTTCGCCGCGATCCTGCTGGCGACGGTGTTCGTGCACAACAAGGCAATACAGGAAGCGTTCTTCCCGATCGCGGTGATGATCAATACCATTCCGGTCGTCGCCAAGGCCCCGATCCTCGTCCTGCTGATGGGCAACGGGATGGAACCCAAGATCACGATCGCGGCGTTGATCTGCTTCTTCCCGACGCTCGTCAACATGGTCCGCGGACTGGAGGCGGTCAACCCGCAATCGATGGAACTGATGCGCGTGCTGTCGGCGAGCAAGAGTGAAGTCTATTTCAAGCTGCGGCTGTACAACTCGCTGCCCTACCTTTTCTCGGCGCTGAAGATTGCCACATCGACGTCGGTGATCGGCGCCGTTGTCGGCGAATGGATCGGCTCGACCCGCGGCATCGGTGCGTTGATCATCCAGGCGACCTATAGCTTCGATTCGGCATTGCTCTATTCCGCGGTCATCATGAGCTCGTTTCTTGCCGGTGCTTTTTTTCTGCTGATCACGCTGATCGAGCGCATGGTCGTGAAGTGGCAGCCGGCAAGCGCACCTTGAAGGAACTTTGAACAATGAACCGCATCGGTGATCGGATCGTCGAGCCCGCGGGCGAAGCCCGTGTTGCGGCGCAGGCCGATGTGGTCGTCGTCGGCGGCGGTCCCGCGGGAATGTCGGCCGCCTTGGCGGCCGCGCGCAACGGCGCGAGAGTGGCGCTGCTCGAGCGCTACAACCACCTGGGCGGCCTCGCCTCGGGCGGCATGGTTCTGGTGCTCGACGACATGTGGGACAGCCATCACGAGGAAATATCGGTGCGCGGTACTTGCATGACCATGATCGAGCGCCTGGCAAAGTTGAAGCTGGCGACGTTTCCGCGTCAGCACGAATGGGGCGAGCTGCCCGAAAGCTATCGCCGCTGGGCGCGCTGGGGAACATTCGATTTCCACAGCCACAAGACGCCGTATCCGATTTGCTTCGCGGCTTCGTTCGACCCTGACGGCTGGAAGCGCGTTTCGCTCGAATGGGTGGAGGAGCTCGGGATTCAATTGCGGCTGCATTCCTGGTTCTCGCGCGCGCTGATGGAAGATGGACGGATCAAGGGCGTCATCTGCGAGACCAAGGCGGGGCGCGAGGCGATCCTGGGCGACATCGTCATCGATGCGACGGGCGATCTCGACGTTGCGGCCTCTGCCGGCGCACCATACGTGAAGGGCAGTTACATCATGACTACAGTGTTCCGCCTGGGAGGTGTCGACACCGATGCGGCGGAGCGCTTCGAATACGGGGAGCCGGCCGCATTCGCCGAGCTGGACAAACGGGCGAAGAAGATGATCGGCAACTCGTGGGCGCACTGGTGGTTGAAGACGCCGCTGCCCGGTGTGGTGTGGTGCAACTGTCCTCACATGCCGGGATTGGACGGGCTCAAGGTCGAAGATCTGACCCACGCCGAGATGCAGGGCCGCAAGCACATCGCGAACCTGCTCGA
>VBDA01000152.1:0-30526 GCA_005883655.1 Betaproteobacteria bacterium
CCGTCATCGCGCCGGTGCGCATGTCGGTGATCGACGTGGCGTCGAGCAGCGCGACGGGCATGCCGGTTCGCGGATCGAAAAGATTGAGCAGCGCCATCTCCGATGGCAGCCCGAGCTTGTAGTTGTCGACGTAGTCTCCGACGATCTTGACGCCGGCGAGACCGAGCGGCGCGACATAGCCGCGCAAAACATTGAAGTGACCGTTGAACGCGGGATCGGGAATGAGGTGCACGCGCGGCTCGATCACGGTCTGCCCGCGACCCTGTGCAAGCAGGCCCGACTCGACCGCACCGAGAATTTCGTCGTCGGTGAGCTTGAGCGCGTCGACGTCCGGACCGTTCAGATAGTGCATGAAGATGCTCATGACGTAAGCTCCCGCAGCGCTCCCGCATAGCGCGTTGCGATGCCTTCTTCGAGCGCGTGCCGCCCGTCGCGGATGACCCATTGGCCTCCGACCATGACGTGGCGCACCGGGTTGCCGAGCGCGCAGAACACGTAGGCATCGAGCCACGAAGCGCGGTCGCGTCCGATCAGCGACGAATGGTTCGCGTCGAGCACGACGAGATCGGCGCGCTGTCCGGCCATGAGCCCGTTCACCGGTCGGCCCGACGCCTGCGCGCCGCCGTGAAGCGCCTGTCGATAGAGCGTTTCACCGCCAGAGTGTTAGCCTGTGCGGTCACCGGCCGGCCTTACGACATTGCGCTGTCGAAGCTTCAGGCGCTGGCCATACTCGAGCCAGCGCAATTCTTCGGCGCAGCTGGTCGAGATGTTGCTATCGCTGCCGATGCCGTAGACGCCGCCCTCGCCAACATATTCCGGCAGCGCGAAGAAGCCATCGCCGAGATTCGCTTCCGTTGTCGGGCACAGCCCCACTGTTGCTCCCGTCCGTGCTAGCGCGAGTGTTTCGCCCGCTTTCATGTGCGTAGCGTGTACGAGACACCATGCGGGCGAAACCGGCTGCCTGTCGAGGAGCCACTGCACCGGCCGCTGCCCTGACCAGGCCAGGCAATCGTCGACCTCCTTTGCCTGCTCCGCGACGTGAATGTGAATCGGTCCGCCGCCGATCGCGCCGAGCCCCTCGACCAGCACGTCGAGCGCTTGCGGAGGAACGGCACGAAGCGAGTGCGGCGCGACGCCGACACGCACCGTATCACCGTGCCACCGGCGCAGGCTCTGCACCATGCCCAACAGCTCCTCCGGGTCACCGACGAAGCGCCGTTGTTCGGGATGTGGCGGCACGCCACCGAAGCCGGAGGCCATGTACAGCACGGGCAACAGCGTGAGCCCGAGGCCGGCTTCCTGCGCCGCGGCGATGATGCGCTCGGATATCTCGCCAGGGTTCGCGTAACGTTCACCCTTGGCGTCCCGATGCAGGTAGTGAAACTCACAGACGGAGGTATACCCGCCTTTCAAGAGCTCCACGTAGAGCTGTGCAGCAATGGAGCCGATCGCCTGCCGCGACGAAGCGGTACATCAGATCGCGCCACGTCCAGAAGCTGTCGGCCAGGTGGTCGGAACCGCTGCTCTCGGCTAACCCTGCCATCGCGCGCTGGAAAGCATGCGAATGCAGGTCGCAAAGTCCGGGAAGCACGGGTCCATCGATGCGCTCACAACCGTCGGCATTCGCGTCCGCATCGATGCGCACGATGCTTCCTTGCGCGTCGACTTCGCATCGCACGTTACGCGCCCAGCCGTCAGCAAGCCAGACATCGCTGGCGAACCATGGCTGCCTCATCGGCGGCCACCGGCGGCACGTTTCAAGACGGGACCACCGCGAATGTTCCGCCGCGCACGATGCGGTGACAGGGGTTGTAGCCGAGCCGGTACGCCAGCTCGCCCGGCGACTCGAGATCGTCCCATAGCACGAAATCGGCCGCCAGCCCGGCTTGCAGCATGCCGCAGCGGTTCTGCAGCCCCAACGCGTGCGCCGCGTGACGCGTTACACCCGCCAGCGCTTCGGCTGGTGTCAGACGAAAGAGCGTGCATGCCATATTGAGCGCAAGCAGCAAGGATGTCGTCGGCGACGTGCCGGGATTGCAGTCGGTGGCGACCGCCATCGGGACGCCCGCCTTGCGCAACGCGGCGACCGGCGGCACCCGAGTGTCGCGCAGGAAATAGAACGCCGTGGGGAGGAGCACCGCCACTGTCCCGGCAGCCGCCATGGCCTCGATGCCTGCCGCCGAAAGATGTTCGAGGTGGTCCGCCGAAAGCGCTCGATAACTAGCGGCGAGCGCGGCGCCGTCCTGGTCGGAAAGCTGCTCCGCATGGAGCTTGACCGGCAAGCCGGCGCGCTGCGCCGCTTCGAACACCCGCGCAGTTTGGGCGCGGGTGAAACCAATGGTGTCGCAGAAAGCATCGACGGCGTCGACGAGACCCGTCGAGGCGAGCGAGGGGATGACATCGTCGCAGACAAAATCGACATACGCGTCGGGCCGGCCCGCGAACTCGCGCGGAAGCGCGTGCGCGCCCAGATAGCTGGTGCGTACTCGAATGCCGAACCTGTGGCCGAGCCGGCGCGCTACGCGCAGCATCTTCGCTTCGGTGTCCAGATCGAGCCCGTAACCCGACTTGATCTCTATCGTCGTCACGCCCTCGCGCAACAACGGCGCAAGGCGGGCGGCGGATTGCTCGAGGAGCTCGTCCTCGGCAGCGGCGCGCGTCGCCGCCACCGTCGCCGCAATGCCGCCTCCCTCGCGCTCGATGGATTCATAGGACGCGCCCTTGAGACGGAGCTCGAATTCGCGGGCGCGATTGCCTGCATGCACGATATGAGTGTGGCAATCGATGAGGCCGGGCGTCATCCAGCGGCCGCCCGCGTCATGCACGACCATTTTGGCGTCGTCGGGGTCATCGATGCGAGCGTCGAGCGCGCCCGCGGGTAATTCGCGCCGCGGTCCGACCCACGCGATGCGCCGGTCCTTCACCGCGAGCGCGCCGTCCATGATCGTGCCGTAAGCGCTCGCCACCGTCATCGTGGCGAGCTGGGCGTTCACCCATAACGCGTCCCAGCGCTGGCGAGGAGGCGCACTGCGTACGCTCACGGCGCGCCCGCCTCCGTCGGATCCCGCCCTGCGCGCAAGGCCGCGTCCAGAAGCGTCAGATGAACGGCGATGATCGCCGGCGAACTCGCTCCGGTCGAGGCGATGCAGAAGGTTTCGCCCGACGGCGAGCACGCATCAATGCGCAGCGTTTGGCCGCTCTCGGCGAACGGAGGACTTGCGACCTCGCCTCCAATCTTCGCGGAATCCGGCCAGCGCGCGATCTCGGTAGTGATGCCGCCGCCTTTTTTCCACGGCATTATGGCGTAGTGCGCGGGCGTCAGCACCGTCGCGGCGGCTCCGAGCGTCGTCCGCGTGACCAATGCAATATCCGCATCAATCGATCGAGGGCAGGCGCAGCCTGTGCTCGCGCGCGCACTCGATCGCGGTCGCGTAACCGGCGTCGGCGTGACGCATCACGCCGGTCGCGGGATCGTTCCAAAGCACCCGCGCGATGCGCTTGTCGGCTTCCGGCGTGCCGTCGCAGACGATCACCAGGCCTGCGTGCTGCGAGAAACCGATCCCCACGCCTCCACCGTGATGGAAGCTCACCCACGTCGCGCCGCTTGCGGTGTTGAGCAGCGCGTTGAGAAGAGGCCAGTCGGAAACCGCGTCCGAGCCATCGCGCATCGATTCGGTCTCGCGATTGGGGCTGGCCACCGATCCCGCATCGAGATGATCGCGCCCGATGACAATGGGCGCTTTCAACTCGCCGGTGCGCACCATTTCGTTGAAAGCGAGTCCAGCGCGTTCACGTTCGCCGAGTCCGATCCAGCATATTCGTGCGGGGAGCCCCTGGAACGCAATCCTCTCGCGCGCCATGTCGAGCCAGCGGTGAAGCGGTGCGTCGTCGGGGAAGAGCTCCTTCATCCTGCGATCGGTCCGGTAGATGTCTTCGGGATCGCCCGACAGAGCGACCCATCTGAACGGGCCCTTGCCCCGGCAGAAAAGCGGGCGGATGTAGGCAGGAACGAATCCGGGAAAGTCGAACGCGTCGGCGACGCCCTCTTCCCACGCTACCTGACGGATATTGTTGCCGTAATCGACGGTAGGGATGCCCAGGCGGAGAAATCCCAGCATCGCGCCGACGTGTTTCACGATCGACGCTCTGGCAGCGGTCTCGAGCCCCTTGGCATTGGATTGCTGCGCGTCGCGCCAGCGCGCGACCGTCCATCCGGCGGGCAAATAGCCGTGCACGAGATCGTGGGCCGAGGTCTGGTCGGTCACGATATCCGGACGCATCCCGCCCGATTGCGAGCGGGCCAGTATTTCCGGCAGCAACTCGGCCGCGTTGCCGAGGAGCCCGACCGAAGTCGCCGTCTTGCGCTCGACCGCATCGCGAATCATGGCCAGCGCCTGGTCCAAGCCATGCGCCTTGTGCTCGAGGTAGCGGGTGCGCAAGCGGAAATCGATGCGCGACTCCTGACATTCGATCACCAGCACCGAAGCGCCCGCCAGCACGCCGGCGAGCGGCTGTGCGCCTCCCATGCCGCCGAGACCCGCGGTCAGGATCCACTTGCCCGAGAGATCGCCTCCGTAGTGCTGGCGGCCGGCCTCGACAAAGGTCTCGTAGGTACCCTGCACGATCCCCTGCGATCCGATGTAGATCCAGGACCCGGCGGTCATCTGGCCGTACATCATGAGCCCGGCGCGATCCAGCTCGCTGAATTTCTCCGACGTCGCCCAGTAGGGTACGAGGTTGGAATTGGCAATCAGCACACGCGGCGCGTCAGCATGGGTCTTGAAAACGCCCACCGCTTTGCCCGACTGAATCAGCAGCGACTCGTCTTCCTCGAGCTCTTTCAGGGCGGCGATAATTCCGTCGTAGCATGGCCAGTTGCGCGCCGCACGGCCGCTGCCACCGTAGACCACGAGCCGATGCGGATCCTCGGCCACCTCCGCGTCGAGATTGTTCTGGATCATCCGGTACGCGGCTTCGATCAGCCAGTTCCTGCACGTCAAAGTCGTCCCGCGCGGTGCCTTGATGACTCGCATTGGATCGAAGCGGAGGTCGTTTTCTGTGCTGGAATGCTTCAAGCGGGTTTTGCCCTCGAACTCTCGATCGGCGCGCCGATGGTGGATGAAGGCGAACCCGGATGCCGTCACGCCGCCATCGACGCTCGGATTCTCATTCCTCTTCGTGCTTGCGGGACTTTCGGTACTCCGCCGACAATTGTTGCTGAAGGTTGGCCGGCGCCGGCTCGTAGTGCGACAACTGCATCGTCCAGCTTCCCTGCCCTCCCGTCACCGACTTCAGCCGCGCCGAGTAGCCGTCCAGCTCGACCAGCGGTGCGAGGCCGGTGATCGCTAGCACTCCCGTCTGCATGCCCTTGGTCCCGGTAACCTGCCCGCGGCGCGACGACAGATCGCCGGCGATGTCTCCGGTCTTCGCGTCAGGGCATATCACCTCCACGCTGACGATCGGCTCCAGCACGATGGGCTTTGCCTTTTCGATCGCGTCGAGGAATGCCTTGCGGCCTGCGGAGACGAACGCGACTTCCTTGGAATCGACGGGGTGGTGCTTGCCGTCGTAGATGACGACGCGCACGTCGTGCATCGGGAAACCCGCGATGGCGCCCGTGGCGAGGACCTGCTCGACGCCCTTGCGCACCGCCGGCATGAACTGATGCGGAATGACACCGCCCTTGGTCGAGTCAACGAACTCGAAGCCCGCTCCGCGCGCCCGCGGCTCGATGCGCAGCGACACTTCTCCGAACTGACCTGCGCCGCCGGTCTGCTTCTTGTGGCGGTGGAAACCGTCCGCCGGCGCAGTGATCGTTTCGCGATACGGAATGCGCGGTGGCCGGGTCTCGATCTCCAGCTTGAACTGTGTCGCCATGCGCTCGAGGACCGAGCGCAGATGCAACTCTCCCAGCGCGCGCAGCACGGTCTCGTTGCTGTTCGGATCGTGCTCGACCACCAAGGTCGGGTCCTCCGCCGTCAGCCGATGCAGCACCTCCCAGATTCTCTGCTCGTCGCCGCGCTTTTTCGGCGCCAGCGCGACACCCTGCATCGGCGTCGGGAACTCCAGCGGACGCATGTGGATGTGGTCCTCGTCGTGCGAGTCGTGGAGCACACAGTCGAATTCGATTTCATCGACCTTCGCCACTGCCGCGATGTCGCCGGGCACTGCGCTGTCGATCTCGACGTTCTTTCCGCCTTGAAGCATGAAGAGGTGCCCGACCTTGAACGGCTTGCGGCTGTCGCCGACAAAAAGCTGCGTATCCCGCGTGACCGTGCCCTGATGGACGCGAAAAACCCCAAGCTTGCCGACGAAGGGGTCCATCACCACCTTGAACACGTGGGCGAGCACGTGTTTCTTCGGGCTGGGCTCGGAACGGAACTCGACGACGTTCTCGCCCTCTCCCTTGATGAACAACGGCGGATTTCCTTCGGCGGGATTCGGCAGCAATTTCACGAAGATGTCCAGCAGCTCCGCGACGCCGGCGCCGTTCCGCGCGGAAACGAAACACACCGGTACCAGGTGCCCCTCGCGCAACGCTTTCTCGAACGGCACATGCAGCTGATCGGGAGAAATCTCGCCTTGCTCGAGGTAGAGCGACATCAGTGCTTCGTCGACTTCCACGACCTGATCCACCAACGCACGGTGAGCCTCGGCGACGGAGGAAAAATCCGATTCGCCCGCGGGATTGAAAAAACAATCGACGACCCGCCGGCCATTGTCGGAGGGAAGGTTGATCGGCAGGCACTCTTTTCCGAACGTGGCCTGGATGGCGGACAAGAGACTCGGGAGATCGACATTTTCGGCGTCGATCTTGTTGACGACCACCAGCCGGCACAATTTCCTCTGCGCGGCCCAGTCCATCATGCGCGAAGCGATCATTTCGATGCCGGACGAAGCATTGATCACGACGGCTGCCGTTTCCACCGCGTCGAGCGCGCCGATCGACTGGCCGATGAAATCGGGAAAGCCGGGAGTGTCGATCATGTGCACCCGCGTCCCTTGCGTTTCCAGATGCAGCACCGACGAGCGCAAGGAATGCTGCCACGCCCGTTCCAGCGGATCGAAATCGCTGACGGCGGAGCCACGTTCAACCGAGCCGGCGACCTGGACCGACCCCGACTTCAGCAGCAATGCTTCGGCAAGCGTGGTCTTGCCTGACGCTCCGTGACCCACCAGGGCCAGCGTGCGGATATTCTCCGTGGCGAATTGCGCCATGCTTGTTGCCTCCTTGAATTTCCGTAATTCTACCTTGGCCCAGCCTGGATTCGATTTTCCTCAGATGGCCGTCGGTTCGCCGCCCCTTAAATCATGACCATGGACAGCGCTTGGCGCCTGTAACGCAGGCTGGCTCGGCAAGCGAGTTTTCTTAGAAGACAATGCCGCGCAAAAAAAAGCGGCGCGAAGACTCGCGCCGCGTTTTGCCGCAAACGGAGCCGTCACACAGTATGCAGCGCGAGCAGCTCCCTAAGGTTACGCATCAGCTCTTCTTCCTGGTAGGGCTTGCCGAGATAGGCGTCGATGCCGAGCTCCTTGGCGCGGTTGCGATGCTTTTCGGCGGTGCGCGACGTGATCATGATGATAGGAATGTGCGCAAGGTTGTTGTCTGCCTTGATGGTCTTCGCGAATTCGAATCCGTCCATCCGCGGCATCTCGATGTCGAGCAGGATCATATCAGGCCTACGCTCCGCCAATAACTGGAGCGCGTCGAGGCCGTCCTTGGCGGTGACCACGGCAAATCCTTCGCGCATGAGGAGCCGGCTGGTGATCTTGCGCACGGTCAGCGAATCGTCGACGATCATGATCAGCGGCGGCCCCGCGGCCGCTGCAGCCGCAGCCGCAGCGGCGGCCGCCTGCGCAGTCTTGACCACCATCGGCGCTTCGGCGGCGGTATCCAGGCGTTGCGCAAGCTGCACCGGATTGATGATCAAAACAACTTCACCGGTGCCCAGCACCGTGGCGCCGGAAATCCCGGACACGCGCGCGAGTTGCGGCCCGATATTTTTCACGACCACTTCCTGGGTGCCGATCATCTGATCGACATGAACGGCAGCCAGCGTGTGTCCGCTGCGCAGCAGAAGCACCGAGTTGTACCGCGTAGTCTCCGGATTGTGGCCCGCGCTGCCGAGCAGCCGCGGCAAATAGAAAAACGGGTATTTTCGGTTCTGCCAGGAAACCTCGCGTGTCAGATAAAGGTTGATCAGATCCTTGTCCTTGATCTGCTGTACCTGCTCGACCATCGGCGCGGGAAGCGCCCACAATCTTCCGGCCGCCTTGACCAGCACCGTTTGCGCAACCGCCAGTGTGAGCGGGAGGTAGGCGGTGAACGACGTTCCTTTTCCGGGATCGCTCGCGACGTCGACCCGTCCGCCGAGGGCGGCGATGTCCGAGCGGACGACGTCCATTCCCACGCCGCGACCGGAAATCTGCGTCACGGTTGTGGCGGTCGTGAATCCCGGGGCGAAGATGAATTCGATGAGCTGTGCCTCGGTCGGTTCTACGTCACCCGTGATCAGGCCCTGTGCGCGCGCCTTGTCGCGGATGCGTCCGAAGTCGAGTCCTGCGCCGTCGTCGGTCAGCTCGATCGCAATTTCATTGCCCTGCTGGCGCACGTTGAGCGTTATCTCGCCGGTGTCCGGTTTGCCCGAATTTAGCCTCGTTTCACGGCTCTCGATACCATGGTCCAGCGCATTGCGCAGCAGGTGTTCGAGCGGTCCGACCAGTTTTTCCAGCACGGAGCGATCGAGCTCGACTTGCGTTCCGCGTATCTCGAGATTCGCGCGCTTGTCGAGCTCCTTGGCTGTTTGACGGAGAATGCGGTAGAGACGCTCCGACAAGCTGCCGAAGGGCACCGTGCGAATCGAAAACAGTTGTTGCTGCACGTCGCGGGAAAGCCGCGCTTGCGCCAGGAGCGCCGCGTCGGCCTCGTCGAGATTCTTCAGCAGCGATTGCTGGACCGTCGAAACGTCATTGACGCCTTCGGCGAGGCCTCGCGTCAGCTCCTGGAATCGCGTGTAGCGGTCGAACTCCAGGGGATCGAAGCCTTCCGCCGCCTCGTTGACCATCGACATCCGCGATTGGATCTGCGATTCGGCCTGGATCTCGATTTCGCGAACCTGCGACCGCAGGCGAATCACGCTGCTGGTCAGTTCGAGCAGATTGCCCTTCAGCGAGTGCAGCTCGCCTTCGACGCGGGCGCGAGTGATGGCGACCTCGCCCGCCTCGTTGACCAGACGATCGATAAGGTCGGCACGCACGCGCAGCATCGCCCGGGCCTCGGTATCCGCGCCGGTCGGCTCCACGCCCGCGGCGGCCGCCACGACCTCAGCCAAATGCGCTGGCCGCGTCGCTACGGGCAATACCGAAACTATCGTCGGTATCGCCGGTGACGCCATCGATGTCTCCACCGTCGCCGCGGCCTCCGCGGCCGTTTCCTCACCGATCCACGGCAGTACGGTATCGAACTCGCCTTTTTGCAGACGATCGAGCACGAACGCGACATGGTCGAGATCGTTGTCGAGCGCGTCGAAAAGCTCCGGCGACGCCAGCATCAACACATCGCCAGAGGACAGCCGGCTCTCCATCAGATGCGCGAGCTCGCCGAGCCTCATTGCGCCGGCCATGCGCGCGCTGCCCTTGAACGTGTGTAGCGTGCGCTGCAGCGCCTGGGAGGCGTCCTTGTCGGCGGGCTTGCGGCGCCAGGCGCGAAGCTGCTCACCGGTTTGCGGAAACAATTCCGCGGCTTCCTCGAGAAAAATCGGCAGCACCTGCCGATCGACGTCATCGTGGATGTTGGCGAGCGTTTCGGCGGCGGCAGACGCGCGCTTGGCGGTGGCCGCAGGGGGGGCCGCAGGGCGTGGCGCGGAAGAAGGCGGAGGCGATCGCTCCGCGGCGGCGGATGATACGACCGCGGTCAGGATCGGACGATCGGCTGTCGCCAGCGCCGGGCGCTCAGGTCTCGGGGCCTCGACTGGTGGCGGCGTGCTCGCAACGGGTCGGGGACGGGGCGGAATCGTTTCATCCGCATCGGCTCCGCGAGCGGCGAAAGTTTCGCTGTTGCGGTCCTCGGGCTGGGGCCCGGTTTCCTGACGCAGCGCGTCGAGCGCGACGATAATTTCCGCCCCCTCGGCCTCGTCTGCGGGGCGGAATCCCGCCCGCTGATCGCGGTCAGTCCCGCGATCGCACGTGCAAGCACCGGCTGTGCGGCGCCCGGCAGCGGCGCGCCACGCTCCTGCAAGCCGAGCAGGCATGCCTCGAGTGCTTTGGAGACCGTCGCCACCAACGGGAAGCCGCCGGTGCGGTGAATGCCGCAGAGCGTATGAGCCGCACGCACCATCGCCTGCGAAGGAGTCGCGCTCGAGTCGAATTGGAGCGCGGTCAGCTCTGCGTCGAGTGTCGCGAGATGCTGCTGCGCTTCGTCACACAGTATGCGGAAAAGTGCCGTCGATAAGGTGACGTCACCGACCGTAATCTCGTCCGGTTCCGCAGGTGCACGCACGGGTTCCACCGCAGAGCGCAGGGAGTGCACCGTGGCGATTGGCTTGAACTGGATGATCTCGGCACTATCGAACACAGGCATCGAATCGCCAGCGGGACGTTCGATATGAGGCAGCGCGGTATCGTCGAGCTCGATCACCTCGATCGCCGCCGATATCATGGGTGCGGATTGCGACAGGCGAGCAGGAGCAGGCGATGGTTGTTGCGCCCCAGGTAGTGCCGACATTTGAGGGTGGGGCAGCTCGGTCTCCGCTTTGGCCAGCGCCGCACGAAGTGGTGCGGGGTCGGGTTTAACGCGTCCGGTTTGTCGCAGCGTGTTCAACCACTCGCGAAAGCTCGTTTGCGCCACGTCGATCAACGCGAGCATCGCTGGCGTTGCCGGCCGATCATCTTCGAGCAGCAGGTTGTGTGCTTTTTCCACTTCGAACGCGAGATCACCAAGCTCGGTCAGGCCGACCATGCGTCCGCTGCCTTTCAAGGTGTGAAAGCCGCGCCGTATCGTCGTCAGCGCCTCGCGGTCGTCCGGACGCGCATGAAGCTCGACCGCGCTGGAGGCGATCGCGTCGAGCACCTCGTCGGCTTCGGTCAAATAAATGTCGAGCAGCTCGGCATCGAATTGCGAGGCGTCCGTTTCGAGCAAACGCATGGTTTCCTCGGACGGTGCCGGCGCCGGCTCGGCAGACCCAGTTGAAGAGATCGCCGCGACGGCTTCCCGCAGCGCCGCAGTGTCGCCCATGGGTGCATGCAAAAGTTCCGCCAGCGCCGCGTCGGCGCCTTCCTCGAGACGCACGTCGCCGAGCAGCTTAGCGTCATCCTTGAGCGTTGTCAGGTCGACCGCAAGACGCTCGCGCGCCGGTGCATCTCCCGGCGCACGCTGAAATGCGGCCAAAGTCGCGGGCAGCCCGACCTGCAAATCAGCCACTGCGCTCTCAAGCGTATCCTCCTCCGCTGCCGGAGCCGTGGGCGCGATCCCCAGACGCTGCGCCAGGAGAGGCTCGATCAGCCTGTCACGGTCGGGCCTTTGCTGCTCGACCGCCTCGATGTAGAAGCCAAGCCCGGAGAGCGACTCGGCGAGCAGCTCCAGGTCTTCGTTCTCGACCGGCGTATCCGGGTTGACGTATTCGTCGATCTGCTGCTGACAGAGCGCGAGCAACTGCTCGGCCCGTTCCAAGCCAAGCATCTTGAGCGCACCCGCGATCTGCTTGCTGTCGTGGGCGAGGGTTGCCAGCTCGGCACGCTTGGAGTGATCGCGGAAAAAAGCGTCGAGCACCTGCTCGAGATGACGCAGGTTGGCCTGGATTTCGCGCGCGACCTGCGCCAGGAGCAGCCGCTCCTGCGCGCGACGCGCCATTTCGTCGAGGAGTGGCGCCGACACGGCGCCGGTGATCGGCTTGTTTTGCTGGGCAGCGTCGAGCCGCGCAATCATCGCCTCGACCTGCTTCGGGAAATCGGGTGAATGCGATGCAAAATTCTCGATCGCCGACTCAGCGAGAAGGATCGCCGTGGCGTATTCCATTGCCATGGCCTCGGGAACCGCCGTGGTGCCCATCTTGTCGAGCCGGCTCGCGAGCGTGGACGCGAGACGCGACAACGATGGTTCGCCTATCGCGGCGGTCTTGTCCCGCAGCTGCGAAAGATTCTGTTTGAGCTTGGGCAGATTCTCGGGGCGCCCTCCGGTCAACTTCAGCCACAAGTCCTTGGTCGAGGAGAGCAGCTCACGCGCTTCGCGCAGCAGCGGCTGCACGCGCACCACGTCGGCGGACAGCACTTCGGCGCTCGGAATCAGGCCGGGCAATCGGTACGCGCGCTGCACTGCCTGGACCTGCGGCCCCACCGGAGCGCTGATCGCAACGTAATAAAGCACCTCTCGGCGCATGCGGTCGGCGACTTTGGCCGAACCCTCGACAAAGCGTCGGATCTGCAAGTCGACGCGGCCGCAAAGCTGCTTGACGCCAAAACCGCTTTCAACACCCTTTTCGACGATGCTCTCAAGCAGCGCTCCCACCGTCCACCAGAACGAGCGCTGAGAGGAGTGGGTTTGAACGTCCTCTATGCCCTGGATTGCATCGCGCATCTCGCGGGCAGCCTCCTCGTCTCCATGCAGCCAGGCAAGCAGCCCGCGCTGGTAGAGCCTGCGTTGCTTGATCAGAAATGAAGGCAGTTTCTGCGAGGCGACGGTCTTCACCGACGCGATTTTCGGCGCCCGAGGCGAGAGGTCCGGATAGAAAAGGTCAGTCGGCGCCGACGCTTTTATGCCACGTGCCTGCTGCATCAGCTCGTACTCTGGAAACAGCTTGAGCGGCACCGGATCCGCCCCGCCGACCAGCTCATCGAGAAAGATCTTGAGCTTGCGACACGCGCGGTCGATCAAATCGCAGGCCTCCTGCGCCTCCTGCGGCGCCAATTCTTCGAGCCGGCTGAGCTGACGTTCGAGTTCGTCGGTGTAAGCGGTCACGGCGTCAAGGCCGACCATCTGGATCGCGCCAGCCGCTTGGTGAACGTGCGAGCGGGCGTGCTTGAGCGACGTGATTTCGTGCGGCGACGCCTTAAAGAGGGCGAGCGCATCCAGGCCGCGCGAAAGCGCCTGGCCAATCTCTCCCTGAACCCAGGTCAGCGGTCCGAGATCAAAATCCGGTGCGGTGTCGGTAGTCACGTTGCGTCATCATGCGGATTCTTGAATCAGGAGCGAACAAGGTCTCGCATGCAAGAACCGCGCCGGCCGACGGGCACCGGCCGCAAGCGCCGCTTCATACCTTGAAGCCGGCGACCGAGCTGCGCAGCTCCGCGGCGAGCTTGGTCAGCTGTCCGATCGACACGTTGGTCTGCTTGGTGCCTTCGGTGGTTTCCTCGGTGATTTTCAGGATGCCTTGCATGCCCCGGGTAACGTCTGATACCGACGCCGATTGCTTTTGCGTCTGCGCGGAAATGCCGCCGATCAGCTCCGCCAGGTCCCGCGAAACCTTGCGAATTTCGTCCAGCGCCTGCCCTGCAGCGTCAGAAAGCTTGGTTCCTTCGACCACCCCGACGGTGCTCTTTTCCATCGCCGCCACGGCGTCCTGGGTGTCGGCTTGAATCGTCTTCACGATCGCCTCGATCTGCTTGGTGGCTTCGCCGGAACGCTCGGCCAGGCGTTGGACTTCCTCCGCCACGACGGTGAATCCGCGGCCGGCCTCACCAGCGGAGGCCGCCTGGATTGCGGCGTTGAGCGCGAGCACATTGGTCTGCTCGGTAATGTCCGAGATCAGCTCCACGATCTCGCCGATTTCGAGCGACGATTCGCCCAGGCGCTTGATCCGTTTGGCGGTGTCCTGAATCTGCGTTCTGATTTCGTTCATGCCGGCGATCTGATTGTGCACCGCCTGCCCGCCTTTTTCAGCGGCGGCGAGCGACTGCTGTGCCACCCGCGCCGACTGGGCAGCGGTTTGTGAGACCTCGTTGATCGACTGCGCCATCTGCAGCACCGAAGCCGAGGCTTGCTGGATCTCCCGGTTCTGCCGCTGCGACGCCTCATAGAGCCGGTTCGAGATCGCCTGCGCGTCGGTGGTTGCCTTCGCCACCTGGTCGGTCGCGGAGTTGATTCCGCGGACCAGCGTGCGCAGCTCTTCGATGGTGAAGTTGATCGAATCGGCGATCGCACCGGTGACGTCCTCGGTCACCGAAGCCTGGACGGTGAGGTCGCCGTCGGCGAGATTTCCCATCTCGTTCAACAGCCGCAGAATGGCTTCCTGGTTGCGCTTGTTCTCCTGCTCGCTCTCGTACGCGCGCACCCGCGCGTCGTCGAGGAAGACCTTGCCCAGCAAGATGAGGATGAGCAGTGCGAAGAAGGCGAATGTCATCGCGGCCCAGAACGTAAAGTTGCGCGCCCCGGTCTGATTCTCAAATTCGCCAGTAAGCTTGTTTGTGTCGCCGAGCAATGGTTCCGACTCCTGATTGATCACTCGCGCCGCGCGCTTGGCAACGACCAGCCGCGACATGTTCTGCAGGATGGCGTTGACGCCGTCCTGATATGACGCAAACTTCTTTTGCAGCTCGGTCAGCGTCGCACGCGCGTCTTCCGCCCGCACGCCGGCGAGGCGCAAAGTATCGCTCCCTTTGAGCAAGCCATTCAGGATGTCGCGGAAGGTCCCGGCGTCCTTACCGAGAAGGAACGCCACTTCGGGATCGATTTCATCGGAAGAAACGAGCGAGTTCGCGTTCTTTGCGATGCGCTGAGAAAGCACCGCGAGCTGATTGGTGAAATCGACCTCGCGCAATGTGCCGCCGCCCGCTGCGACCTGGGCCGACGCCTGCTGCGCGAGCTCGAGCAACTCGTTGTTGCCCTTGTTGATGGTGTCGAGGCCCTTGGAAAGCGCCACCAGCGCGGGCTGGTTGTCGACCACATCGGTCGCATTTTTCTCGACCATGACCCATCGCTTGGTAACGTTGTCCAACAACGGTCGCAACGACTCGTTGCTGGTCGCATCGATGTTTATGCCCTTGACGTTGCCGCCCTTGGTCAGCGCATCGAGGTCGGCGCGAAAGCGGTCTCTGGAGTCCTTGACGCCCTCGAACGCAGGTCCGTTGCCCTGAACCGCGAGCGAGGTCCCCCGCGCGAGACGCTGCGAAAGCATTTGCATTTCGGTCGCGGTGGTTCCGCTGGCAGTCGCCTGGGTCGAGACCCGGGCATTCAGGAAAAGCATCACCAGCGCCAGCAGTATGAAAACCACCAGCAAGACGCCCAGCACCTGAAATTGGCGAACGATCGGCAGGTGGCCAATGATCCACAAATGACCCGGCTGGCGCATCTCCGGGCTTGTGGCGCGCATTTGCTCCATGATCGACACGGCCGCAAGCGGATCGTAGCCGGTCTGCCGCCTGGTCATCTTGACTTGCGTCGTCGGCTCGTCGAATTCAGCGTTATCCTCCTCCCGCCCCGCAGCCGGCCCCGGACTGAATAGAGTCTTTAAGCTAAGAGCCATGTTTCGTCTCCCCAACAGGGTCGTACGCGTGCGACGTTCGAATAGTCAATTGGGCCTCTACACGCCAACTTGAAGAAAACCCGGATCCCGTGCCAGCAGTGCGAGATCGATTTCCTGCCACATTCCGCCCTCGCGATCGGTCCAGCGCGCGCCGTACCATGCAGGCGCGTGCGACGCTGAATCGCCTCGGACGAGCTCGACAAGGTTGCGCAGGCCCAACACCCGCTCAACGACCAAGCCCGCGCGCAACTCGCCGACGCGCGGGCCGAACAACACCAGTCGCGCGGGTGCGGTTCCGTGCGCAGAGGGCTGGACCTCGTGACCCAGAAAGCCGCCGAAATCGATGATGCTGTACAGGTTGCCGCGAATATTTGCGATGCCCAGATACCACGACCTGGTCAGGGGCACCGTCGCAACCGTTGGAACGGCGATCACCTCGCCGGCGTCCGCGAGCCGGATCAGCCACTGGTTTCCGGCACATGCGAGTCCGAGGCGCGACTGTTCGACCTGGGCGGTAGTCTTCGCCGCCAGGCGTGTCGCAAGCTCCTGCTGGAACGCGCGAAGATTGAGCTTGCCGGCACGGGCCATCAGAAGCAGCTAGCCGAGCGCCGTGATCTTCGCGAGCAGCTCGTCGCGGTCGACCGGCTTGACGATGTAGTCGCGGGCGCCCTGCCGCATACCCCAGATCTTGTCGGTTTCCTGGCTCTTGGACGTGCAAAGAATAATCGGGACGGTCCGCGTGACGGGATCGCGGCTGATTGCCCGGGTCGCTTGGAAACCATTGAGACCCGGCATCACCACATCCAATCAGATCCGGCTTGACCGTCTTGGCCTTGAGAATGGCGTCCTCTCCGTTGTCGCTGGCGACAACCTCGTATCCCGCCTTGGTAAGCATGTCGTTCAGGACGTGACGCTCCGTCGGAGAGTCATCGACGATCAGAACCCGCTTGATTGCCATCATTTCCCACCCTTTGCTACGCCCCCGGGCGTCGTCCGGCGCCCCGTCAATGCGAGGCTACCTTCACATGCGTGCCTACGGCCTTGAGCAAACTCTCTTTTGTAAACGGCTTGGTTAAATATTGATCCGACCCCACCATACGGCCTCGCGCGCGATCAAACAAACCGTCCTTCGAGGAAAGCATGACCACCGGCGTCTGATGAAAGCGCGTGTTTTTCTTGATCAGGGCGCATGTCTGGTAGCCATCGAGCCGAGGCATCATGATGTCGACAAATATCATGTCGGGCTGATGGTCGGTGATCTTGCACAAGGCGTCGAAGCCGTCTTCGGCCAGAATGACCGTGCAGCCTGCCTGGAGCAGAAAAATCTCGGCACTTCGACGA
This sequence comes from Betaproteobacteria bacterium, assembly GCA_005883655.1. Lineage (GTDB taxonomy): Bacteria > Pseudomonadota > Gammaproteobacteria > Burkholderiales > Casimicrobiaceae > PALSA-1003. The sequence goes on from VBDA01000152.1 coordinate 16,797, forward strand.
ATCGTGTTGCTATCGTCGATCACCATGACTTTTACTCCCGACAGTGCGGCTGGTTCCATTTCAATATTCCCCGCGTTTTCCGGTAAAGCAGCGTGTACCGCTGACGTTTCCATTCCTACCCCGCCAAAGTTTGCCACGGATATGGTGAAATGCCTAGAGCATAATCCTTGCCAGAACCGCGAAACTCCTGCCGGTTGAGGGATTTGCAACAAGACTTTCGCGGATTAGAGGGACTATCTGCCGCAATTGGGCACCTTCAGCGCCCAAGAAACATGCGATAGGCCGGATTTGCCGTCTCTTCGACGCTTGGGTACCCCAGACGACCCAGAAATTCATGGAATGCCCCCTTTTCCGACGGTGGAACCTGCATTCCGACCAAAACTCGCCCATAATCGGCGCCGTGGTTGCGGTAATGGAACAAACTGATGTTCCACCCGCGACTCATGCTGTTCAAAAACTGCATAAGCGCCCCGGGACGTTCCGGAAACTCGAAGCGGTACAGGATTTCGTTTTCCGCGGCCGGCGCGTGTCCGCCGACGAGATGCCTGACGTGAACCTTGGCCATCTCGTTGTTCGACAGGTCGTAGGCCTCGATCCGGCGCTTGTGCATCGCGCGAAGCAGTTCCGCGGTTTCGTGCCGGTCGCTCACCTCGATACCCACGAACAGGTGTGCGATCTTGGAGTCGGCATATCGATAGTTGAACTCGGTGACATTGCGCTTGCCGAGCAGCGCGCAGAATTGCCGGAAGCTGCCCGGCCGCTCAGGGATGGTCACCGCGAGAATCGCCTCGCGCTCCTCCCCCAGCTCGGCTTGCTCGGCGACGAATCGTAAGCGGTCGAAATTCATGTTCGCACCACAAGCGATCGCAACCAGCGTTCGGTCGCGAAAGCGGTGGCGCTCGCACCAGAGCTTCAGACCGGCGACCGACAGCGCTCCCGCAGGCTCGAGAATCGATCTCGTGTCCTCGAATACGTCCTTGAGCGCCGCGCAAATGGCGTCGGTATCGACCAGCACGATGTCATCGACCAGTTTGCGGCAAATGCGGAATGTCTCCCTGCCTACCTCTCTGACCGCCACGCTGTCGGCAAACAGTCCGACATGGGCGAGCTTGATGCGGCGTCCCGCGGCGATGGAGCGCGCCATCGCGTCCGCGTCCGTGGGCTGGACGCCGATGATCTTGATTTCAGGGCGCACCCGTTTCACGTACGAGGCGACGCCGGAGATCAGGCCGCCGCCGCCGATGGCGACAAAAATGGCATCGATGGGCGCCTGCCATTGGCGCAGGATTTCGACTGCGATCGTGCCCTGACCGGCTATTACATCGGGGTCGTCGTAAGGATGAACAAATGTCGCTCGCTGCGATTTCTGGAGCTTGAGCGCATGGGCATACGCGTCGCTGAACGTATCGCCGTGCAGCACGACCTTCGCTCCGCGCGCTTCGACTGCCTGGATCTTGATCGAGGGGGTCGTGATCGGCATCACGATCGTCGCCTTGCAGGAGAGCTTCTGCGCCGCAAGCGCCACGCCTTGCGCGTGATTCCCCGCTGACGCGGTGATGACACCGCGCGCACGCTCGGCGGCCGAAAGCTGGGCCATCTTGTTATACGCGCCACGCAGCTTGAATGAAAAAACGGGCTGCTGGTCCTCGCGCTTGAGCAGGACTCGATTGCCGATGCGGCGCGACAGCGTCGGCGCGAGGTCGAGGGCTGACTCGATGGCGACGTCGTAGACCTTCGCGGTCAGGATCTTCTGCAGATAATCAATAGCCATCGCGCTGCTCACGCCAGATCAATCAAGCGCCGAGCGTAGCAGAAAGGTGCGGCCTGCCAAAGCCAGCAACGCCGCAGGCGCTGGGGCTTTCTGCTAGTGTATTAAATGATGGCAACCTCCTCTTCCGGCCATTCGAACCGCGAGAGCCGCGTGACCGCCGCGACGCTTGCCGTCGTCGATCTCGGATCGAACAGCTTTCGGCTCGAGATCGGCCGCGTTGAAGGCGGCCAGATCTACCGGCAGGACACGTGGCGCGAGACGCTGCGCTTCGGCGCCGGCCTCGACAGCGATGGACGAATCAAGCCTGCCGCGATGAAAGCCGCAATCGAATGCCTGAAGCGCTTCCGCGAGCGCCTTTCCGGCGTGCATCCATCCGCCGTTCGCGCCGTCGCGACCAACACTTTTCGAGTGGCGAAAAACGCAAGCGAGTTTCTGCCGCAGGCGGAGCGCGCGCTGGGCTGTCCGATCGACGTCATCGGCGGGCACGAGGAAGCGCGTCTGATCTACCTGGGGGTCGCACATGTGTTGCCGCCGTCAGCCGCGCCGCGTTTGGTCATCGACATCGGCGGTGGTTCGACGGAGCTCATCATCGGTCGCGGGCTCGAGCCCGAGCGCCTCGAATCGTTGAAAATCGGATGCGTGGGCATGACGCAGCGCTTTTTCGACAGCGGGAAAGTCACCGCCGAGGCGTTCGAAGCGGCGGAGATGGCGGCACGGGTCGAGGTCGAAGCGATCGCGAGTGAATTCGGCCCGAGCCATTGGCGCGATGCCTTTGCTTCCTCAGGCACCGCGGCGGCGCTCGCGGAAATCCTTGAGCAGAACGCGTTTTCACTGCGCGGAATAACGGCGGGCGGCCTTGCCCGCTTGAAGAAACGCATGATTCAGGCAGGCAACGTTCATCGTTTGCACATCAGCGCGCTCAAGCCAGAGCGCGCGCCGGTTCTGGCCGGCGGGCTGGCGATCATGACCGTGGCAGTCGCCGAGCTTAGGATACCGCGGATCGACCCGGTCGGCGGCGCACTGCGGCTCGGCGTTCTCTACGATTTATTGGGGCGTACGATCGACGAGGACGTCCGGCAAAAGACGGTCGAACGCTTCGTCGACCGCTACCGTATCGAACGGGCGCATGCGGCGCGCGTTGCGGCGCAGGCCGTGGCGCTTTACCAGCGCATCGCGCCCGATCGGGATCCCGCACCCACGCAGTTGCTGGCATGGGCGGCGCTGCTGCACGAAATCGGCATGTCCGTAGCGCATTTGGGCTTTCACAAACATGGCGCGTACATTCTGCAGCACGCCGACATGCCCGGCTTTTCGGCAGGCGAACAATCGCGGCTGGCCGTTCTGGTGTACGGCTGCCGTGGCGGCCTTGTGAAAGTAAGCGCTGCGCTGGGCGACCCGCAGCTGCGCGCGCAGTTGCTCTCGCTAAGGCTCGCGGTTCTCTTTCATCATGCGCGCACGGTCATTGCGCTGCCGCGCGTACTGGTTACCGGCGGCGGGCGCATCGGCGTCGGCATATCCGCGCGTTGGCTCGCGAAACATCCGCTGACGGCGCACCTGCTGGCGAAGGAGCGCCGTCAATGGAAGGAATTGGGCCATCCTTGGAAGAATGTCTGACCTCTGCTGCGCGCCGTCCGCTTCAAACAAAATCCGGACCGATAACAACGCGTACCACTACCGCAGTGGAGTTTTCACGTACGCGGTTGGAAAGCCACCACACCGCGCCCTTGCGCACGCTCCAGGCAGCGTCCTGCTCGGAAAGCAGAAAAGCCGCAACTTCACCGAGCGTGGGCTGATGCCCGACGATGAGCACGGGTTCTCGCGCGTCGGGCCAGCCGGCTGTTGCCAGAACCTCGCTAACCGAAGCGCCGGGCGCGAGCTCGGGCACGGTCCGGAATTTGCGCTTCAGCGCGAGAGCGGTTTGTTGAGCGCGATCGGCCGGGCTCACCAATATTTTGCAGGTGTCAGGAAGATGATTGTCCAGCCAGATCGCCATTCTTTCGGCCTGCTTGATGCCTTTGGCGGTGAGCCGGCGGCCAAGATCCGGCTCGCCCGGCTCCGCTTCGGCATGGCGCCACAGGATCAGATCCATGGAGAGTGCCGAGAGCTCATCACTCCGGGCTCTTCCTTTCAGCCAGCAGGTCGAGCAGCTCCTGCTGCGCCGACCTGGCCCGACCGCGCGGCCTGCCGCGCTGGTAGCAGCCGTCCTCGCCGAGCTCCCACGCGTCGCGGGTGTCGGTAAGGTAGGGCTTGAGTCCTTCGGCGATGACGCGCGCCTTGAGTTCAGGGTCGAGTACCGGGAACGCAACTTCAATGCGGCGGAACAGATTTCGGCCCATCCAGTCCGCGCTGGCGAGATAGACGTCCTGTTTCCCGTCGTTCTCGAAATACCATATGCGGTGATGCTCGAGAAATCTGCCGATGATGGAGCGCACGCGAATACGATCCGAAACCCCTTTGACCCCCGGACGCAAGCTGCAAGCGCCGCGGACTATCAGATCGATCTCGACACCTGCCTGTGACGCCGCGTAAAGCGCTTTTATCACCGCTTCCTCGACCAGCGCATTCATCTTGGCGATGATATGCGCCCGCTTGCCTTCTTTGGCATGCTTGAGCTCGCGACGTATGGATTCCAGAACGTGCCGATGCATGGTGAACGGCGCCAGCCAGATCCGTTTCAGCTTGTTGGCCTTGGCGAGGCTGGTGATGTGTAGGAATACCTCGTCGACGTCGGCGCAGATCTCGGCGTTGCTGGTGAGCAGTCCGAAATCGGTGTACTGCCGCGTGGTGCGCGGGTGGTAGTTGCCGGTCCCCAGGTGTGCATAGGGCTGTAGCTTAGATTTCCCCGAGGCGTCATTTTCCCGGCGCAGCAGCAAAGCCATCTTGGCATGCGTCTTCAGACCGAAGACACCGTAGACGACCTGCGCGCCTGCCTGCTCGAGGCGCTCCGCCCAGTTGATGTTGGCCTCCTCATCGAAGCGCGCAAGCAGCTCGACCACCACGGTAACTTCCTTGCCCCGCCGTGCCGCTTCGATTAGAGCCTCCATCAGCACCGAGTTGACGCCGGTGCGGTAGACCGTTTGCTTGATGGCCAGCACATCGGGGTCCTCGACCGCTTTAGATGCAGGAGCACGTCACGCTGACGGATCACGGCGAGGATGTCGGTCTGGTCGGTCAGGCGAGCGGGCACTCCTTGCAGAAACGCCGGATATTTGTACTCGTCGAGATCGGCCTCGTCGACGAGCGCGGCCATCCGCGCCAGATTAACCGGGCCGTCGCACCGGTACAGATCGAATTCCTGCAACTCGAATTGATGCAGCAACAGCTGCGCCAGATGTTGTGGGCAGCCCGCGGCGACTTCGAGCCGCACCGCGAGACCGAACTGACGCTGCGGAAGTTCTCCCTGCAGCGCCTGGCGCAGATTCTTGACCTCCTCCTCGTCGAACCATAGGTCGGCGTCGCGGGTGACTCGAAATTGCGAATAATTGATGACTTCGCGACCCGCGAACAATTCGTTCAAATGCGCGTGGATGATCGACGACAGCAGAACGAAAGTGTTCGTCGTCGCCACATCCGGCGACAACTGGATCACCCGCGGCAGCACGCGCGGCGCCTTGACGATGGCGATCGAGGTGTCGCGACCGAACGCGTCGCGGCCCGACAGCTCGACAATGAAGTTGAGGCTCTTGTTGACGACTTGGGGAAAAGGATGGGCGGGGTCGAGTCCGATCGGCGTCAACAGCGGCTTCACTTCGCGCCTGAAATACTCGGTCACCCACTGTCGCTGCGCTTCATTGCGGTCCACGTTGCGCAAGAGCCGGATCCCAGCGGCAGCCAGCGCCGGGAGGACCTGGCCGTTGAGCGTGCGGTACTTCTCGGCAACCAGCGTTTGCGCCTCTTCGCTGATGCGGTTGAAGATCACGCGCATCTCATGCAGCGTCATTCCGGGCGCCGGCGCCTTGGCGCGAAGCTGCTCGCGCAGGCCAGCGACCCGTATTTCGAAAAATTCATCGAGATTGCTGCTGACGATGCAAAGGAAGCGCAGACGCTCCAGCAAAGGAACGCCCGGGTCTTGAGCAAGTGCCAACACCCGCCGGTTGAAAGCAAGCAGCGAGAGCTCGCGATTGATCAGCGGAGGATCGCGGGCCTTCATGGGATCTTCGGGTGCAGCGGCAATGGATACGGGTGCGACCAGCGGACCAGCAAGCTGATCATTAGGCCCGACGTTTGCGACAGCGATGTTACGAAGGCTGCTGGTCATGTCGTCAGCGTAATCCACAGACATACCCCGCGGCATTCGCGCTGCAGTTCGGCGAGATAGGACCGATGCAGCTCCAGCTCGTCGGCTGAAGGCATCACCACGCGGACCGCGGCAAGCGTTTCCGCGGCCAGCATGCCGTCGATGATTGCCATGGGGACCGCGATATCGATCGTCAGCGATTCCTGTCCGCGGGTCATCGCGAGATAGACCTCGGCCAGAAGCTGGGCGTCGAGCATCGCGCCGTGCAGGGTCCGATGGGCATTCGCGACCCCGAAGCGTTCGCACAGCGCGTCGAGATTGTTCTTCTTGCCAGGAAAATGCTCGCGCGCCAGCGCAAGCGTATCGATGACGTCGGCGGCAATGGCGGCGACGGACGGCAGACTTACCCGCTTCAGCTCTTCGTCGAGGAAAGCGATGTCGAACGGGGCGTTGTGGATGATCCACTCGGCGCCTTGCGCAAACTCGACAAATTCGTTCACGACATCGGCGAACTTCGCCTTGTCGCGCAGCATTTCCCAGGTGAGACCGTGAACATCGGTTGCACCGGAGTCGATCTCCCGCTCGGGGTTAAGGTAAAAGTGAATATGTCGACCGGTCGGCCGGCGGTTAACGAATTCGACGCCGGCGACCTCGATGATCCGGTGGCCCTGCTTGGGGTCCAGCCCGGTCGTCTCGGTGTCTAGAACGATCTGGCGCATCTAGGGCCTGTCAAGTCTTGTAACGCTTGATCGTTGCTTGGATTTCCGCAATTGCTCGCTCGATTTCGTCGTCGGTGAGATCCCGCTGTGCCCCCTTGCGGTCAGTCAGGGTCAGCGTGCGATCGATCTCGGTCTGGAACTGGCCCAAGCTCATCGTCTCGGTGATGGTCGTTGTCGGCTCGTCGGTCAGCGTTTCCGGGCCCCAGCGCACCACAATCAGCGACAGGTTATCGCCGTCGGAGCCGCCGCGCGCCTCGGCCTCGCGCATCAGCGCGGGCGACGACTTGAGAATCGGAGTGCCGGTCAGCGCACGTCCCATCTCTTCTTGAGGATAGACGCTCCATAGACCGTCGGTACACATCACGATAAGGTCGCCGTTGCGCAGCGGGGTGCGTCGCGAGAGATCGATGACCGGATCGACAAGTCCGCCCAAGCAGCTGAAGATCTTGTTGCGATCGGGATGATCGGCGACCTCATGTGCGCCGATAATGCCCTGATCGAGAAGATACTGGACCTTGGAGTGGTCCTTGGTACGGCCGATCAGTCCGCCCTGCCGGAAAAGATACAGGCGCGAATCGCCGACATGCGCCCAATACGCATAGTTGGACTGAACGATGCACGCCACGAAAGTCGTTCGCGGCGTCTCCAGCATCGAGAACTGGCTGGCATAAGATCCCAAGGCCTGATGAGCGCGCACCATCGAATCCTGGAGGAACTTGAGCGGATTTTTGAGTGTCGGTTTCGATTCCTGCTGGAAGCGCTCGATGAACAGCCGGACCGCGATCTGGGCGGCGATTTCACCACCTGCATGGCCGCCCATGCCGTCAGCGACCACCAGCAGCAGCGTGTCGCGGCTGTACGTGTACGCGAGGCGGTCCTGGTTGACCTTGCGTTGACCCTTTCGGCTTTCCTGAAAAATCGTAAAGCGCACGCGCCACCTACGTTATTTCGCTGAAAAGCCGCTTCTTGATCGTGTCCAGGAACGTGAGCTTGCGCTTCCGCGGCGCGATGTCGCGAATGGCTTTTTGCAGCGCGAACACACTTTGCGGGCGTTCGAGCGGGTCGAGACGAAGGCACCAGTCGATCACCTCCAGCACATTGTCGGAGTACGCGCCGGCCCAGATTTTCTTCGCCGAAACGAGATGATCTTCCGCCAGCCGCGCGTCGGCGGCTTGCGGCGCGAAAGCTGCGAGGCAGGCAAACATGCTCGCGCCAATGCCGTAGACGTCGGTCCACGGTCCGAGCCTCTCCGGATCGCGATATTGTTCCGGCGCCGCGAACCCGGGCGTATACATCGGCGCGAGCTTGGGGCGCGCCGATGTCAGCGTCTGCCGCGCGGCGCCGAAATCGAGCAGCACCGGCGTGCCGTCGGTGCGCAGGTACACGTTTGCCGGTTTGATGTCGAGATGCAGCAGCTTGTGAGTGTGCACTTCGCGCAAGCCGTTCAACAGGTGCATGAACACGTGCCGCACGAGCCGTTCCGACATCTGATCCTGACGAAGCTGGATCTGCTGCTGCAGCGTGCGGCCGCGCTCATAGCGCATCACCATATAGACGGTTTCGTTGGCGCGGAAGAAGTTGAGCACTCGCACAACGTTCGGATGGTTGATCTTGGCGAGCGCGCGGCCTTCCTCGAAAAAGCATTTCATTCCATATCGGAACGAGGTCAGGTTTTCCGCCGAACTTGCGCGCACGATGTCGCCTTCGGTGCGCAACACCAGCGATGCCGGCAGGTATTCCTTGATCGCCACCGGGGCGCCGGTGTCGTCGAATGCGCGATAAACGATCGAGAAGCCACCACGGCTGATCTGGCGATCGACTCGATAGTTGAGCAACTGGTAACCGGTGGGAAGTGCCTGATTGGTGACGCCCATGGGCCGGCGGCGAAAGCCGCTTTAGACTTGCGTGTGAAATGGATAAGCTCTACATTCTCGGCAACCCCGGCGATAAAGTAAAGATTTCATTGGTCGGACGTGCACAACGTGTGCGCAACATGTGCGCCGGAGTCAGACGATTTCAACGCCGGAAGCGACCACCCCCATGATATTGAGCATGACCGGCTTCGCGGCGGTCGCCGCCGAGCTGCCCGGCTGTTCGCTGACTGTGGAGTTGCGCTCGGTCAACCATCGCTATCTCGATCTACAGATCCGCCTGCCTGATGAGCTGCGTTCAATCGAATCGGCGGTTCGAGATGTCCTCACTCTCCAATTGAAACGCGGCAAGGTCGATTGCAGGGTCGCGTTGAATCGTTCCGCACCCGGCACGACCGAGCTTGCTGTCAACGTAGAACGGGTAATCCAACTGCGTGACGCGGCAGACGAAGTGCTGCGTCACGCGCCGGATAGTATTCCACTGTCGATCGTCGAAGTCCTGCGATGGCCGGGTGTGCTCACTGAGCCGTCTCTGGGCGCCGAAGCGCTGACTGACAAGGCACTGGCGTTGGTCAGGCAGGCGCTCGGCGATCTCGCGGCGTCGCGGTCGCGCGAGGGTGTGCAGCTGAAGCTTGCGCTCGAGGAGCGCTGTCATGGCATCGAGTTGCAGCTCGAACGCGTGGCGCCACGGGTATCGGTCATTCACGAAGCCTATGTCGAGAAGCTTGGTGCGCGGCTCAAGGAAGCGGGGCTCGATCCGGATAACGACCGCCTGAAGCAGGAGCTTGCGCTGTTTGCGACCAAGATCGACATTGCCGAGGAAGTCTCGCGCCTCGCAACCCACGTCGCCGAAGTGAGGCGCGTATTGGCGCATGGTGGGAGCAGCGGCAAGCGCCTCGACTTTCTGATGCAGGAGCTCAACCGTGAAGCCAATACACTTGGCTCCAAGTCCGTCGACGCAGAACTGTCTCATGCGGCGCTCGAGATCAAGGTGCTGATCGAACAAATGCGCGAGCAGGTGCAGAACATAGAATGAGGGATCGAGTGAGCTTGTCGCGCATGAGCGTTCCGGAAGGCAATCTCTTCGTGATCGCCGCGCCATCGGGCGGCGGCAAGACTAGCCTGACTCGCGCGTTGCTCGAGCGCGAACCGGGCATTCGCCTGTCGGTGTCCTACACGACGCGACCACCGCGGACCGGCGAGCAGGACGGCGTCGATTACCACTTCGTCTCGGCCGAGCGCTTTGCCGTGCTCAAGGACGGCAACGAATTTCTGGAGCACGCGCATGTGCACGGTAATTGGTACGCGACCTCGGGGACGTGGCTCAAGTCGCAGGTAAGCGCCGGCCAAGACGTGTTGCTGGAGATCGATTGGCAAGGCGCAGCGCAGGTGCGGGTACTGATCCCCGAATCGGTGCATATCTTCATCCTTCCGCCGTCGCTCGAATCGCTGGAAGAAAGACTGGTGCGGCGGGGGCAGGACGACGCCGCGACCATCGCTCGCCGGCTCGATGCAGCGCGAGAGGAAATTCGTCATTGTGTGGAGTTCAACTATGTTATTATTAATCAGGACTTTGCCTCGGCTGTCGACGACTTGACCGCGGTCGTGCGAGCGACCCGCCTGCGCACCGCACAACAACTTGCCCGGCACCAGCCGCTGATTGCCCAACTGACGTAGGAAGAACCATGGCCCGCATCACGATCGAAGATTGTTTGACCAAGATACCCAATCGTTTTGAGCTGACGCTCGCCGCGACCAATCGCGCGCGCCAGATCAGCGCTGGCTCACAACCATTGGTCGATAGCGACCGCGACAAGCCAACGGTCATTGCCCTGCGCGAAGTCGCCGCCGGAAAAGTCGGCATCGAGATGTTGCTCAAGCCGCCCAGCACGGTCTGACGGTCAGCCGCTAGCAGACCCTTGGGTGGGATCGCCAAACATGTCGGAAATCGCCGAATTCACCCGACATCTTGGCCACTACCTGCCACCTCCTGACGTCGCGCTGGTCGAGCGCGCGTTTGCCTTTTCCGAACAGGCGCATCAGGGCCAGTTTCGAAAATCCGGCGAACCTTATATCACCCATCCACTGGCGGTAGCCAGCATCCTGTCGCAGTGGCGGCTTGATGCGCAGGGGCTCGCCGCAGCGCTCCTCCACGACGTCATGGAGGACACCAACGTCACCAAGACCGAGATCGAGTCCTCGTTCGGCAAGCCCGTTGCCGATATGGTCGACGGAGTCTCCAAGCTCGACCAGATCGAGTTTGAATCCCGCGAGGATGCGCAAGCCGAGAACTTCCGCAAGATGCTGCTCGCAATGGCGCAGGACGTACGCGTCATCCTCATCAAGCTCGCCGACCGCCTGCACAACATGCGCACCCTCGATGCAATGGCGCCAACCCATCGCGAGCGGATCGCCCGCGAGACGCTGGATATTTACGCGCCAATCGCCAATCGCCTTGGGCTGAACGCGCTTTATCTCGACTTGCAGGAACTCTCGTTTAAGCACTTGTACCCGATGCGTTACCGCGTGCTCGCGAGAGCGATCAAATCGGCGCGCGGCAATCGGCGCGAGGTAATGAACCGCATTTTGCAATCGATCCGCGAAGGGTTGAAGCTGGCATCGATATCTGCCACCGCTACCGGGCGGGAAAAAACCGCATACAGCGTGTACAAGAAAATGCGCGAGAAGCGCTACTCGTTCTCGCAGGTGTTCGACATCTACGGCGTGCGAATCCTGGTCAAGGACGTCACCGCGTGTTACGCTGCGCTGGGTGTACTGCACAGCCAGTACAAGCCGATCCCGGGCAAGTTCAAGGACTACATCGCAATCCCGAAGGCCAACGGCTACCAATCGCTGCACACCACCCTTTTCGGACCCTTCGGCACGCCCCTCGAGGCGCAGATTCGCACTCAGGACATGCATCGCATTGCCGAGGCCGGCGTCGCCGCGCATTGGCTCTACAAGGCCGGCGGCGAGCTCGACATCGCCGAGGCGCAGCAACAGACGCATCGCTGGCTGCAGAGCCTGCTCGAGATTCAATCCGAGTCGCGCGATTCCAAGGAATTTCTGGAGCACATCAAGGGCGACCTCTTCCCGGAGGAAATCTACGTCTTTACTCCCAAGGGGAAGATCATGGCGCTCCCGCGAGGCGCGACCGCGGTCGATTTCGCATACGCAGTACACACCGACATCGGCCACCATTGCACTTCGGCGAGAATCAACTACGAGCTGATGCCGCTGCGAACAGAGCTCAAGAGCGGCGATCAGGTCGAGATCATGACATCGCCGACCGCGCGTCCCAACCCGTCTTGGCTCAACTTCGTCGGCACCGGCAAGGCGCGCTCGCGAATCCGGCACTTCCTTAAATCGCTGCAACAGCGTGAGTCGGCGGTGCTCGGCGAGCGCATGCTCGAGCAGGCGCTGGCGTCGCTGAAAGTGCCATCGGAATCGGTCACCTGGGAGCGCTGGGAAGCGCTCGGACGGGAATACGGCGCCAAGAGCCGGCTCGACATCCTGGCTGATATTGGTTTGGGCAAGCGGCTGTCGTTTGTCGTCGCGCAGGCACTAACTCGCGCGTCCAGTCGGGCCGGAGCCGCCGGGGAAGACCCGATAGCAGCTCCGGCGAAGCCGGAAGCCTTGCAGTTGCGCGGCGTCGAAGGCGTTGCCATACAGTATGGGAAGTGTTGCCGACCCATCCCGGGTGATGCCATTTTTGGCCAGTTCCGGCGCGGCCAGGGACTTCTAGTCCACACGCGCGAGTGCCAAACACTGAAAAAAAGCCGGGTCGACAGCGATCAGATAGTCGACGTCGAGTGGGCGCCCGATATTCAGGGCGTCTTCGAGGCCGGCATCCGGCTGCTGGTCGCCGACGAGCGCGGGCTGTTGGCCAGGCTCGCGACCGAGATTTCAGACGCCGGCGCCAACATCGCGTATGTGTCCATGGAACGTCCGGACGGCGATGAGGTGGTCGCGATGTTCTTTAGCCTGCAGGTGCGGGATCGGCAGCACCTCGCCAACGTGATGAGGGCCCTGCGGCGAATACCGGAAGTCAGGCGCGTGCAGCGCGCGAGAACATAACGGGAGACAATGACTTCCGATTTCCTAGTAAGACACCGATCCGGAAATCTGCAGCGGCCACGGGTAATTCCCCGACTGCACTCCTTGAGCGAGATAAAAGCGGTAGCTTAGCTGCGCCACCGACTCCGGACCCGAATAAGCAGCGCGGACCGCGCCGCCGCCGGAACCGATTTCCACCGTCCGACCTATCCCCGTGACGCTCACGCGTTCGAATACGTTGGACCGGGAATCGAAGTTCACCAGAAAGCCATTGCGATCGTTGGTTCGGGTTCGCAGGCTCGTTCCTGTGGAGACGTCGACGTAGCCACGCTGGATGTCTTGGGGAGTGATCGTGAGCGATTGCTGCTGTTGCAGCACGTCGAGCTTAACGTAAGCACTCACCGTCGCCGAGACTCGCATCTGGGCGGATTTGGCTGAGGTCATCGCTCGCGCCTTGCCGGGCGTCAGCGACAACAGGAGCAGCGCCGCGAGCGCTGCGCTGACCAAGACACGTTGCAAGCTCAGGCCCTGAGCGACCTGTTCCTCCGAAGTATATCCCGCTTCGACCAAGGCTTCGCCGATGCGTTTTTTCGACCCACGCTGGCGACGGATGCCGTCCTGCAATTGCTCGAAAGTGATCTTGCCCGCGCTGACCAAGAGGTTACCCAGTTGTAGCGGACCGGCATGCTGGACTCCGGCTGTCCCGAGCCGCTCCTGAAAAGCGAGCAGCGCGCCAAGCTCCGGCTCAGTTAGCCAGCATTTCCTGACGAGGATCTCTCCCAGCTTTTCTCGGCCTTGTCGCTGCTCGGCCAACGCCAGATCGAGCTGCGGGCGCGTAATCCGGCCGGACTTGACCAGCAACTCGCCGATGGGCTCGCGCGGACCGGCCGCAGTTTCAAGGATGTCTTCGACCCTGACCCATTGCGCGCAAATGCGCTCAACAAGGTGACGCTGTTCCGGCGTCAACCCCATGGTGCCGATCAAGTCCTTCACAGGATCCTGATGCGAACTGGCGAGCGGCCCCGCTCGCGATGCCTCGTGCTTTGAAATTGTCATGCGCCTTTTTCCTTATTGCG
>VBDA01000152.1:30565-31985 GCA_005883655.1 Betaproteobacteria bacterium
GTTCCGGACCATGGTTCGATTTATGCTTGCTAGGTTGTAAGGCCGCCCGCCTTCAATAACTCCGAGAGCTAAGCATATGTCGTTATGCGGCAATGCATGCCGTCACCTGGATGTCCCTGCTCGGTAGCCGATTGAGCATGATGGATCGTAGCCGTTTGATTTAAAAGGTAACTATAGCTTGGCACGGTTGCTGCTTTGTGTCTCCCCGAGATTCCTAAAGTTCCACTTTCCAATTTTAATGTCAGGGAGAACCAAAATGAAATCAACGTTCAAGCTAAAGAATGTGCAACGTGCACTGCTCGCCGCCGGACTGATTGCGGCTACCACCGGCGCGCTCGCCTCATCTACGGTAAGCACGTCATTCCAAGTCCAGGCGAACGTTAACGCGCAGTGCAGCATCTCGGCAGTCAATCTGACCTTCCCCGCGGTCGACCCGCTTAGCAGCCAAACTGACGGAGCGACGACCGTTACCGTGAAATGCACCAAGAACTCGGCCTATACGGTTGGCTTGAACGCGGGCACCACGACCGGCTCGACGATCGCACAGCGCTTAATGGCTAACGGCGCCGACCTCATGGATTACAACCTGTACACCGACGCCGGACGATCAATCATCTGGGGCAATTCGGCCGGGTCGTGGGTAGCCGGCACGGGTGCAGGCATGGGCACCGCGCAAGTGCTGAACGTCTACGGCCGCGTGGCTGCCGGGCAGACCAACTTGGCGGTCGGGACCTTTACGGAACCCACCGTTACTGTGACGGTGACGTACTAATCGACCAGCCCTAACAGACGTATTGCAGCGGATCGCAAGAGGCGCGATCCGCACGAGGCGGCGATTTGCCGCCTCGATGCATTGACCTCTTTAGAAAAGCACGTCGGTTCACCGTCACCGCGTCCGCGGCGTGACACACGTTTCAACGATGAGAACCTTATGTCCCGCGCTGCATGCAGTACACTTGGCACCGACTCACGGACCCGTCGCGCACACGTGGCGGGCGACGCGGAGGTGCATTGTGCTCGATCGAACCATCAACCTGCGGTGAGCCAAGCCCTGCATTCGCGGCAGACCCTCTTTTTGCTCGTTGCGTGTCTCCTGACGCCGTTTTACGTCATGGCAGGCTCGCTGTCCGTGACGCCGGTCCGGATCGAGCTGTCGTCGGCGCAGCGCAGCGTGGCACTCACCGTTCGCAACGATGGGGATCAGCCTACGGTAGTGCAGGCACAGCTGGTCGCCTGGTCGCAGGTGGACAACGACGATCGCCTCGAGCCGACCACTGACATCCTGGCCTCGCCCCCAATCTTCACCGTCGCGCCCGGCGCGTCGCAAATTCTACGCATCGCACTTCGGCTCGCGCCTGACGCCGCGCGCGAGCGGGCGTATCGGGTACTGGTGACCGAAGTACCGGGCAAGCCGCAGCCG
>VBDA01000152.1:32042-38010 GCA_005883655.1 Betaproteobacteria bacterium
GCCAAGGGGGAGCTAGCGCTGACCGCAGTCAACACCGGCGCCAAGCATATCAAGGTGCAGACCATCGAGGTGACGAGGGCCGGAACTGATCCGGACGCGCGCTTCGCCGGCCTCTGGTACATCCTGCCGGGTCAGCGCCGCACGGTCACGATCAAACCCAGCGACGGGCATACGATTGCAGCCGGTCGGGTCCAGGTCAAGGCGGAAACCGATGCCGGTCCCCTTGCTGCCGATGTGGTACTCGAACAGCGCTAGCCGGCTGGCATTTTTGGGAATTGCGATCATGTTCGCCGCCATTGCCAGAGCCGCCGAGCCACACATGGGGCCTCCGGCAGGCGCGGCTCCTCCTCCCGGCTTCGTCCTCACGGTTCTGGAGGTCACGGTCAACCGCGAGCAGCAGGACGAGCCGATCATCGCCTTGCGCGACGTCGCAGGCCGGGTGTTCGTCGCTGCAGCCGATCTCGCCCGCTGGCGGCTACGGTTGCCGGACCAAGCGCCGACGACGTACCAAGGCGAGCGCTACTATCCGCTGTCGGCATTCAACGGCTTGGTCGCGACCGTCGATGATCAAGCGCAGACGCTGTCGATCGAGGCGCCGCCGGCAATGTTTGCCGCTACCCAGATAGATGCGATGGCTCCGCCGGTACCCGTGCCGCAACGCTCGGCAGTGGGTGGATTTCTCAATTACACCTTGCTTGCAACGCGCGCCGATACCGCCACGACGGGGGCTGGTTCGTTCGAACTCGGCGCATTCGGCCGCTGGGGCAGCGCAACGACCACCGCGGTGGCATCGACCGTCGCAGGCAAGACCGACACAAAGCGCCTCGAATCGACATGGACCTATGCCATTCCGGATCGTCTTGCGACGGTGCGCGCCGGCGATACCGTGAGCCGCGCCGGCGCGTGGGGCAATGCGGTGCGCTACGGCGGCGTCCAATATGCGACCGATTTCGCGACCCAGCCCAACCTCGTCTTGACGCCTGGCCAGTTCGTCGCCGGCCAAGCGACGATTCCCTCTACGGTCGACGTCTTCGTCAACAACGCACTGGTGACCCAGCAGGCGGTGAAACCGGGGCCGTTCGACATCACCAACATTCCGCCGATCACAGGTCCCGGTAACGTGACGCTGGTGATTCGCGACGAGCTCGGGCGCGAACAGGTGATCACCCGCCCTTTTTACGCGAGCCCGGTGCTGCTGCGAGCCGGGCTCACCGATTTTTCGTACGATCTCGGTTTCGTGCGCGAAAACCTCGGCATCGCCAGCAACGATTACGGTCCCTGGATTGCTTCGGGTACCTACCGGAGAGGCATCAGCGATCGATGGACCGGCGAAGTCCGCGCCGAGACGCAGGCCAGACTCGCCAACGCGGGGATCGCATCCGACGTGCTCATCGACGATTTCGGGGTGTTCAGCGCATCGGCAGCGGGAGGCCGCAACCCGCTCGGCAGCGGCGGCCGAGTTTCGCTTGGGTTCGACCGGCAGTCGCCGGGACTATCCTTCAGCGTTCAAGGCGCGTGGGCATCTCCGCATTTTCGACTCGTAGGCGATACCGACTCGCAACTCGTGGTTGAGCGACAGTTGCTCGCGTCGGCCGGCTATACTTTCGGGCGCTACGGGACGCTCTCTGTCGCCTATGTGGCGCGGAGCTACCACGAACAGCCCAGCACGACGATCGGTTCGCTCGGCTATTCATTCAACGTGGACCGCTGGGGTTCGATCGACGCAGGTCAATGCAACGTGGACGCTGCCGATCGGGACGTCGACCAGTGCCGCGCTCAGCGTCGACCGCGTGCGCAGCACCGCTCCCGGCGCCGATCGCGACGAGCGCGCCTTGAGCATCCAGCGCAACCTTCCGCTCGGCGAAGGGTTCGGTTACCGCCTGCGTGCCAGCGACCAAGGCCCGCGCCAGGCGGAGATCGACTACCAGAATCGCTACGGGACTTATTCGGCGGAGGTGGCGCAGGCGCAGGGACAAACCGGCGAACGCGTGTCCGCGAGCGGCGGCGTCGGATTCATCGGCGGCAACATGTTCTTGAGCCGGACGATCAATGACAGCTTTGGTCTGGTTCGCTTGCCCGGCTATCCGGATGTGCGCGTTTATTCGGAGAACCAGGAAATCGGGCGCACCGACGCCGCGGGCGAGCTGGTGGTGCCGCGCCTGTTGCCGTACCAGAAGAATACCGTGCGCATCGAACAGGAAGACTTGCCGTTCGACGCCGAGTTCGATGTGCTAGCCCACGACGCCGTCCCTTATGCGCGGAGCGGCGTTGTCGTGGAATTTGCCGTGCGACCTGCTCGCGGCGCATTAGTCAAAATCATGCAGGACGACGGAGCGCCGGTCCCGGCAGGTGCGCAGGTACGCGTCGAGGGACAGGTCGGCGCCTTCCCGGTCGCTTTGAACGGCGACGCATATCTCACCGGCTTGTCACCGCGAAACCGCGCGGTCGCGACGTGGCTCGACCACGAATGCGCATTCGAATTCGACTACCCCGAAACCGGGGACCCGCAGCCGCGTCTCGGGCCGTTTGTCTGTCGGAGATTGCATTGATGCGCCATCCGAAAAGAATCGAAAGGCGGGGAACTCCACCCAGATCGAAAGCGCTGTTAGCGGGCATCGCCGCCTGCGCCGTGTTTGGATCCTCGGGAGCGTGGTCAGCGAACGGTTGCACTGCGGCCCCAACGACGCACGCGTTTGGCGCGTATGACACCATAAATCCAACTGCGGGCACGTCGTCCATTACCATCACCTGCAGACACGGCGGGCAAGCGTTCACATTCAATTACACGATAGCATTGTCGAGCGGATCCGGTTCCTACGCGGCTCGGCAGATGACCGGCGCCGGCGACACCCTAAGTTTCAACCACTACACGACTCTGGCCCATACGACGGTCTGGGGTGACGGAACAGCAGGCACGGCGACGATAAGCGGATCGCTCTTGGTGCCACAAGGTGGGGGAAATAGCGGATCACAGACCCAGACCGTGTACGGCCTGATCGGCGCGCCGCAGAACGTTACCGCTACGGCCTATGCGATGGCCTCTCCCATCACGGTGACCCTGTCCGCGACCAATGCCGGCGACTTCCCGACGACAACCAGCACCTTCAACACCACTTCCTCCGTCGCGGCGCAATGCAACGTATCTGCTGCCAACCTTAGCTTCGGAGCGATCAACCCGCTTAGCAGCCAGGTGGACGCGACGACCGCCCTGACCGTGAATTGCACCAAGAACTCTGCTTACACGGTCGGTCTTGACGCGGGTACGACAACCGGCGCCACGATTGCCCAGCGCAAGATGGCCAACGGCGCCGACATCATGAATTACAACCTCTACACGGACGCAGCACGTACGACAATCTGGGGCAACTCGGCCGTGGCGCCGTCGTGGGTATCCGGCATCGGTGCGGGTTTGGGCATTGCACAGACACTGACGGTGTACGGCCGTGTAGCGAGCGGTCAAGCCAACCTCGCCGTCGGCAATTATCAGGAAAACACCATCACGGTGACGGTGACCTACTAGGCAAGCCTCCGCCAATCCAACGACGGTGCCCGACACCCTCGTCGCTTCTTTATTCCTTGACCGCGCCGGTTGTCACCCCTCGGCCCGGAAAGTGCCTCGCGCCCATCGCAGTCAAGTGAAACGGGCAGGATCCATTATTCCGCGGCCGTTGGCTATTCTCGGGTCGGCGCCAGAACCGCGACCGGTTACCCATGGATGGTGGTGGCACAGCGCTTGCTCGGCTTTGTAGACAACGGAAGCGGAGAGCCAAAGTCACTTTCAGATGAGGTGGCTCCCCGAGCCTAACTCCCTGCAATTGCTCCAGAAAGTAATCATGGCAAAGCTATTGATCGTAGATGATGAGCCGAATGTTCTGAGCGCTTTGCGTCGAATGTGTCTCAATCATGACGCAGCGCCCGCGATTCCTGAGCCGGATGTGGTGACTTTCACATCCCCCGTGCAAGCGCTCGAGTACCTGCGCGAACATCCAGTCGATCTGGTGATCTCCGACTTTCGGATGCCGGAAATGGACGGCGCTGCATTCCTCACCCAGGCTCGGGAGCTTCAACCCCATTCGGCACGCATTATCATCAGCGCCTACGCCGATATCGAAGGCATCATGCGGGCGATCAACGACGCCGGCGTTTTCCGGTTCGTGAGCAAGCCATGGTCAGACCATGAGTTGAAGACGGCAATCGTGCAGGTCCTCGCCTATCGCGCACTGCTTGTCGAAAACCAGAAATTCGCGAACGAAGTTCGCCGGCAGCGCGGCATCATCACAGAGCAGCAGGCAGAACTCGATCGGCTGGAGTTGGAAACACCGGGGATCACGCGCGTACGCTGGACCGAGGACGGCGGTGTGCTGCTCGAAGAGTGAAGGGCACCCGCCTGCAGTTTCGTTTCTTCGCGCCGCTGCAGCGTGACCCGACCTCGAGCCCACAAAGCCGCGGCGGCGGCAAAGCCGCGTTTCCGCTTTCTCCATGAACGAACCAATGATGCCCTCGGTTAGCGGCAAGACCGCCGATCTTGCCTGGATCCGCGCGTTGTATGAGTTCGGCCACACTGCGGCCCATGGCGCCGACCCGCTGCGCGTGCGGCAGGATATCCTCAACCATATCGTCCAAGGCTTCGACGCAGAGAGCGGATCGATTGCCTTGATAGTCGATGGTACCGAGGACCAGCTTGAGATTGCCGCAGGCACGGACCTGCCGCCCGGTGTAGTTGGCAGCAAACTGCAGCGCGGGGTTGGAGTATTCGGGCATGTCGTCGCGACTCGCCAGCCGCTTCTGATCAACGGCACGGCTGCCGAAGCGGGGCTGCCTCTGCGCGTGACCGTACCGCGCGACCGGCCCGCGCATTCCGCAATGTGCTGGCCGCTAATCGTTCAGGAGCAAATTATCGGCGCTCTGGCGGTCAATCGAGCCGCGTCGCGCGAGCGGTACACGGTGGAAGACCTCGATCGGGGTCAGGCGCTGGCCAGCCTGCTCGCGCTGGTCATCGCCAATCATCGGATGAATATCGAGCGCGACAACCAGATCGTTGAGCTTTCGTCGTTAAACGAGACCTTGCAACGGGTGAACGCCATGCTCGAGGACACGCAGGGCCAGCTGATCCAATCCGACAAGCTCGCCTCCATCGGCCAGATGGCGGCAGGGATTGCACATGAGATCAACAATCCGATCGGGTTCGTGACTTCGAATCTTGGTAGCCTGGAATCGTACCTGAAAACCCTGTTTGGACTGCTCGCTGCCTACATCGAGGCGGACAAAACCGCGCCCACGCCGCTGACCGAATCGCTGGCACGCGCCAGAACGTTGCGTAAGGGTCACGACTTCGATTTTCTGCGCGGCGATATCGTCGCGCTGCTCGGCGAGTCGCGCGACGGACTGGTGCGCGTCAAACGGATAGTGCAGGACCTTAAGGACTTCTCGCGCAGTGGCGCCGAAGAAGCATGGGAGATGGCTAACCTGAACGCGGTCCTCGAAAGCACGCTAAACATCGCGCGTAACGAGGTAAAGCACAAGGCTAGCATCGAGACTCGCTTTGGCGAGCTCCCGAAAGTCGAATGCCTGCCATCGCGCCTGGGTCAGGTGTTCCTCAACTTGCTCGTCAACGCGGCACAGGCGATTGGCGCGGACGGCAAGATTACGCTTTCGACGGGCGTCGAAAGCAGCGACGTCTGGATTCGAGTAGAAGATACCGGCTGCGGCATCAGCGAAGAAAACCTCACGCGGGTATTTGACCCCTTCTTCACCACCAAGCCGGTGGGACAGGGCACCGGCCTCGGGCTATCGGTGTCTTACTCGATCGTGGCCAAACACGGCGGTCAGATCGAGGTCGCGAGTGAGGTCGGACGGGGCACCCGATTTACCGTGCGGTTGCCAATTCGTCACACTCCTGCCGAGGCATTGCAGACTTTGGTCGCCGAAGCTTAGGCCGTTTGCCGCGACAAGAGCTGCTGCAGCTCTC
>VBDA01000566.1 GCA_005883655.1 Betaproteobacteria bacterium
CGCCTTGTCACCGCCGGCGATGGCTTTCTTGACTTTCTTCAGCGCAGTGCGCAGCGACGACTTGAGGCTCGCGTTGTGCTGACGCCTCACTTCCGCTTGCCGGGCACGTTTGCGTGCTTGGGCAGTGTTTGCCATGTTCGTGAATCCTCGCTTGCGGCTGTCGGTGCCGTTGGTGGGTACGGGTGCGCTTGGAGCCGAAAACAAAGCGAGCCTAGCGTTCGGTGGAGCACCCCAAAAAGACCGGGCATAATAGCGACTTTCCGGGTTTGGCGCAAGCCGGATCCGTCGCCAGTCGCTCGCTTCGTCGCTTTTTTCGCCGATTCCTCGTCGATTCTTCGTCTGTGCAACCCACTCCAAACCCGATCCGCGCGAAGGTCATGACGCGCATCCGCGCCTCGCGATGAATCTGCTCAAGGCGCTGTCCACCGTCAGCGCATTGACGCTGCTGTCGAGGATCACAGGACTCGTTCGCGAAAGCCTTAAAGCCGTCGGCTTCGGCGCCGGCTTGCAGATGGACGCTTTCGAAGCCGCGTTCCGTTTGCCCAATATTCTGCGGCGGCTGTTCGCCGAAGGCGCATTCTCGCAGGCGTTCGTGCCGATCCTGGCCGAATACAAGCGAGCGCGCGGCGACGACGCGACGCGCGATCTCGTCAGCCGTGTCGCGACGTTATTGGCGGTGCTGCTCCTCGCCCTGTCCGTGCTCGGCATCTTCGCAGCGCCGTGGCTGGTCTATCTTCTCGCCGGCGGCTTCGTCAGGACGCCGGGGAAAGTCGAGCTCACCGCGGAGCTCATCCGGATCATGTTCCCCTATGTTTTTTTCATATCGCTGGTGTCGCTTGCGGGCGGCGTGTTGAATGTTCACCGGCGGTTCGCGATTCCCGCCTTCACGCCGGTACTGCTCAATGTTTCCATCATTTGCGCCACGATCTTTGTCGCTCCCCATGTCGATCCGCCGATTGTCGCCCTGGCATGGGGAGTCGCGGTCGGTGGCGTCGCACAGTTGACACTTCAGCTCGTGCCGCTTGCGCGCCTGGCGATGCTGCCGCGCCCGCGCTTCGACTGGCGCGACGAGGGCGTGCGCCGGGTTCTCCGCGCCATGGGTCCCGCGGTGCTTGGTGTCTCCGCGGCGCAGATCTCCACGCTGATCAACACCCAGCTTGCCGCGTATCTTGGTGACGGACGGATCTCGTGGATTACGTATGCCGACCGGCTGATGGAATTCCCCAGCGCGATGCTCGGGGTCGCCTTGGGGACAGTGCTGCTGCCCAGCCTCGTCCAGCATCACCACGACGCAAAAGAAGATCAGTATCGCGCTCTCCTCGATTGGGGTCTGAGGCTGACATTCTTGCTGGCGCTTCCGGCGGCACTTGCGTTGGCGTTGCTTGCCGTGCCGCTGATCTCGACCCTGTATCAGTACGGACGCTTTACGCCCAACGATGTGTGGCAGACGCGCGATGCACTTCTGGGCTATAGCGTCGGACTTATCGGCCTCATCGCCGTCAAGATTCTCGCGCCGGGTTTTTATGCGCGCCAGGACATGAAAACCCCCGTCAAGATCGCGTTCCTGACCGTGCTGGTCACCCAGGTTCTGGCGGTGGCGATGATGTTTCAGATCGGCCACGCTGGGCTTACGTTGGCTACCTCGCTCGGTGCGTGCCTGAATGCAACGCTCCTCTTCGTGACCATGCGCCGCCGCGGCATCTATGTGCCGCAGCGCGGGTGGCCACTCTTTCTCGGCCGCGTCGCTATTGCGCTGGTAGGGCTGGGTGGCGTTCTGTGGTGGGCGGCGGGCCCCGATGCGTTCTGGGTAACGGCAGGCCTGTGGGTCAAGGTCGGACGCCTGTCGCTGGTGATCATCGCCGGTGCGCTAGCGTATTTCGCCGCGCTATGGCTGGTGGGATTCCGCTTTGCCGACTTCAACCGGCGCGAGCATCAGTAGGCTTCCCAAGCACAAATTCGCTCGATCGTTCGCGAGCGCTCGACCGTTCTGACCGGGAGCGGTATCGCGAGTTGTCGCCGCAGATTGCCAGTTGACCGGCACGACCGAACCGCCAATACTCGGACTCGATGATTGGAACATCTGGTTGTACGGTGTCAGAAAAGCCGAGACCCATGATCGAAGGCGGACCGATGCAGCGCAGACTGACGGCGATACTCTCGGCGGATCTCGCCGGCTATAGCGCTCTGATGGAGGCAGACGAGGCCGGGACGCATGAAAGGCTGAAGGTCAACCGAAGCCAGGTTTTTGATCCCTGCGTTGCGGCGCACGGCGGGCGCCTGGTCAAGTTCATGGGCGACGGCGCACTCGTCGAGTTTTCAAGCGTCATCGCCGCGGTCAAGTGCGCACTCGCGATCCAGGAGGCGACGACGCATGCCGAACCCGAACGCGCCGAAGCAACGCGTATCCGCTACCGGATCGGTATCAATCTCGGCGAGGTCATCGTCGAAGGCGATGACATCTATGGCGAAGGTGCCATTGTCGCGGCGCGACTGCAGGCGCTCGCGCCGGTCGGCGGCGTCGCAGTTTCGCTCATCGTGCGCG
>VBDA01000567.1 GCA_005883655.1 Betaproteobacteria bacterium
GAAGTAGAAGCCGATGGTCCAGAACCAGAACGAGCATTTGCCCCAGAACGGATCGAGCTTGTAGCCAAACGCCTTGGGAAACCAGTAGGTGATTCCGGCCATCATCCCGAACAGCACGCCGC
The DNA here is from genome assembly GCA_005883655.1 of Betaproteobacteria bacterium. Classification (GTDB taxonomy): domain Bacteria; phylum Pseudomonadota; class Gammaproteobacteria; order Burkholderiales; family Casimicrobiaceae; genus PALSA-1003. Next base: position 123 of record VBDA01000567.1, read on the forward strand.
CGATGATCACGTTGTGAAAATGCGCGACGAGAAACAGGCTGTTGTGCAACACGAAATCCGCCGGGGGTACCGCGAGCAGTA
>VBDA01000568.1 GCA_005883655.1 Betaproteobacteria bacterium
CAGGATGTACACCTCTGGATGTCCCCAGATCCAGATCAGGTTGACGTACATCATCGGGTTGCCGCCGAGGTCGTTGGTGAAGAAATTCGTCCCGACGTAGCGGTCCAACGACAACAAGGCCAGCACGGCGGTGAGCACCGGAAAGGCGGCGACGATGAGAACATTGGTGCACAGGGCCGTCCAGGTGAAGATGGGCATCTTCATCAGGCCCATCCCGGGCGCGCGCATCTTGACGATCGTGGCGATGAGGTTGACGCCTGATAGCATGGTGCCGACGCCCGCCACCTGGAGCGACCAGATGTAATAATCCACGCCGACATCCGGACTCGCGATGATTCCTGACAATGGCGGGTATGCGAGCCACCCCGTGCGGGCGAACTCGCCGACGAACAGCGACATCATGACGAGACCGGCGCCGCACGCCGTCATCCAGAAGCTGAAGTTGTTGAGGAACGGAAACGCGACATCCCGTGCACCGATCTGCAGCGGCACGGCGAAGTTCATGAGCCCGGTGACGAGCGGCATCGCGACGAAGAAGATCATGATGACGCCGTGGGCGGTGAAGATCTGGTCGTAATGGTGGGGCGGCAGGTAGCCCATCGCGTCACCGAACGCGACCGCCTGCTGGGCCCGCATCATGACAGCGTCGGAAAAGCCGCGCAGCAGCATCACCAGTCCGAGAATAACGTACATGACGCCGATCTTCTTGTGATCGATGCTCGTGATCCAGTCTCGCCACAACGTACCCCATGCGCGGAAATACGTTATCGCGGCGACGACCGCCACGCCGCCGACCGCGACCGCGACGAAGGTGGCCAGCAAGATCGGCTCGTGCAACGGAATCGCCTCCCACGTGAGGCGGCCGAAAACGAGCTTCGCGAGATCGGGGTGCTCAAACATTGGACGTCAATCCCGATAGATGGGGAGCAACAGGGCGCTGGCGGCGGAGTTGTCGGCTCTGCAGACGGCCGCGTCGAGGCCTAGATTGAGCGCGATCGGCTCGCGCGCGGACTGGCGCCCGGACGGGCGGTGCGCGTCCATCGCCATCATCTCCCGCAAGCACATCTTGCCCTGATCGACGCAGCGATTGACGATCGCGTCGAAGAGATCAGGCGCGACGGCGCCATAGCGGCGCACCGCCTCGCGTTTGCTAGGCTGCTCGAGTTGCATATAGCTGCCACGGCTCAATTCGCTGCCGGCCTTCGCCTTCTGGACCCACCGGTCGAAGTCAGCGGCGGACATGGCGAGAAACTTGAAGCGCATATCGGAAAAGCCGGCGCCGCTGTAATTGGCCGAGAAGCCCTCATACTCGCCCGGCCGGTTGATCACCGCGTTCAGGCTGGTCGCCATGCTCGGCATCGCATAGATCTGTCCTGCGAGCGCCGGGACGAAGAACGAATTCATCACAGACGACGCGGTAATCTTGAAGTGGATGGGGGCGTCTACCGGCGCCGCGAGCTCGTTCACGACGGCGATATTCTGATCCGGATAGATGAACAGCCATTTCCAGTCGAGGG
>VBDA01000569.1 GCA_005883655.1 Betaproteobacteria bacterium
GGAGCACCTTCAGGAAGCACTGCCATGGGCCTCATTGTCAAAGCGATCCTTCTGAATATCCTGAACCCGAAGCTGACCATCTTCTTCCTCGCCTTCCTGCCGCAGTTCGTCGAACAGGGTGCATCGTCGCCGCTCGCGCAACTGCTGTTGCTAAGCGGCGTGTTCATGGCAATGACTTTTGCAGTCTTCGTTGTCTATGGGTTCTTGGCCCACACATTCCGTAAGGCTGTCATCGAGTCACCCCGCGTTCAGTCATGGCTGCGTCGCGGCTTTGCCGTCACATTCGCGGGTCTGGGGGCTCAACTTGCCCTCTCCGAGCGGTGAGGCCTAACCCGTCGCTCAACCGGACGCCCATCGGTGGGCTTGCGCCCGCGCGTCGGCCGCCGGGTAGCTTGTTGCGTTAGGCGTCTTCGTCGGAGGCTTGTGATCGTGAATCGAATACTGATGCTTGCTGTTGTCGCAGTCCTCCTACCAGTTATCGGCTGCTCGGCGCCGGATGTTCGTCCGTCAAGCGCTATTTTCGATGAGCTTATGCACAAGTCGGGCCTTTGGATTCAACTTGCTCAAGTCGAACCGATGATGCAGGCCGGCGTTTCTCAGGCCCATGCAAAATCCGGCCAGTTATCCGAACAAGATCTGGAGCGCCTGCGAAAAGCCATCGCTACAACGTACGCTCCAGATGACCTCAGGACGGCGGCAAGAAATCAACTTCCCGTGACACTCGCCCAGCAGGATGCGGCAACCGTTCTGCGGTGGCTATCGTCGGATTTGGGGCGACGAATTACAGCGCTTGAAGAAGCGGGATCGAGTCCTGACGAAGCCACCAAGAGGCAAGAAACGGGACCTCGAATCCTTACGAGCCTCTCCGCTGCGCGCAGGGAACGCATGGAACGCCTCGCGAAATTGACTTTGTCATCCGAAGCGGCCGCCGACCTGATCATCAACACAATGATGGGAATCGCCCATGGTCTAGCACTGAGTGCGACCGGCGCAGCTGCTGACAGCATCGAGGATCTGAAAGGGAAGCTCCAATCTCAGAGGGATCGATTTGTTGAAGCGCTCGGGCCGCGCATCATTGCGGAGTTTGCGGCAATGTATCAGCCCTTGTCGGACCAAGAACTAGACCAATATGTCGCATTTTGCGAATCTCCTCCAGGGCAGAAATATGCTGTCGCCAGTCTTGACGCGATCGACAAGGCGCTGACTGAGGCGGCCGTCCGCCTCGGTCGACAGCTTGCCGCCCAAGTGCTGGGCTCGAAAAGCCGTCTAACCGCTCGCTCAATAGGACGCCCGCTGGCGGGCTTTCCCCCGCGCGTCGGTCTCCGGTTAAGCTTGTTGCGTTAGGCCGCACTAGATCACGCGATGACGATGCCCAAGCCAATCAAGTTCGTGCTCGCGGTCCTCATCGGTTTCGTCGTCTGGTTCGTCGTGGCAACTATCGCCAACATGCTCATTCGCGCATCGCTTCCCGGCTACGCGGAGGCGGAATTGGCGACAAGGTTCACCTTACCCATGTTGCTTGCGCGCCTTGTCGTGGGAGCGGTCAGCTCGGTGGCTGCAGGCCTGGCCTGCGCCTTGTTCGCGCGCTCGATTCTTGGTGCAGTCAAAGTTCTCGCAGCCGCACTCGTCTTGTTTTTTGTCCCGGTGCACTATTCGTTGTGGACGCAGTTCCCGCTTTGGTATCACGCGGTCTTTCTGGTCTCGCTCGCACCTCTGGTGCTAGTCGGTGCTAGGGTTACACATCGCTTTGCATTTGGAGTCCGCAGTGCGGCCTAACCACGCGGTCAACACGGACGCCAAGCTTCCCCCGATTTAGTTGACACCTCCGGCTAACAACCTGGAGGTGTGATATGGCCAAAGCTGGTCCCAGAAAGACCAACGCCTACGATGCTCGCTTCAAAGCCACCGCCGTGCGCTTGAGTGATTTGCCCGAAGTGCTGATTCAGGACGTAGCTGCCGCGCTGGACATTCACCCGTTCATGTTGTCACGATGGCGCAAACAGGCGCGGGAAGGGACAATCGTGACCAAGGGTGTGAAGATTGACGTGACCGCCGCGGCCGAATTGAAGCGGCTACGCGAGCTGGAAAAGCGCTACAAAGTGCTCAAGGAGGAGCACGCGCTGTTAAAAAAAGCCATCCGGTTTGCTTCCGATCGAAAGCGGAAGTCTTCGAATTTATCGAAGCAAACCGGGCCCAGCACCAAGTCGCGCTGATGTGCCGGGTTTACGCTGTAACCCGTGGCGGTTACTACGCCTGGAAGCGGCACGCGCCTAGTAGGCGTGCTCAAGCTGATGCCGATCTGCAGCAGCGCATTGCGCGGGTCCATCGCGACAGCCGAGGCACCTACGGCAGTCCACGCGTGCACCGAGTGCTGCACGCGAACGGTTATTGCGTGGGCGAGAATCGGGTGGCAAGGATCATGCGTGCGTCCGGGATCAAGGCGCGGGTAGCCACCCTGCGCTATACGTGCCCGAACCTGCGACGTTTCTTTGGCCACATTCCCAATCGACAGTTGGAAGTGGCGATCAGCTACCCGGACCAGGTCTGGGTCGGTGATATCACCTACCTGAAGGTGGGCACGCTTTGGCGCTACCTCGCCGTGGTAATGGACAAGTGCAGCCGCAGGATCGTCGGCTGGAGCTTTGGTCGGCACAAGGATGCACGGCTCACCTTACGTGCGCTCAACCATGCCGTGTATAACCGCAGACCCCCACCGGGGCTGATCTTCCACACCGATCGAGGCATCGAGTACGCGGGCGGCGCCTTCACTCAGCGCATTGCCCAACTTGGGTTCACCCAAAGCATGAACCGTCCCGGCAAGGTAACCGACAATGCTTTCGTGGAGTCGTTCTTCCACTCAATGAAGGCCGAAGCGTTCCACGGCAACCGTTTCGACCAGGATCAGGAGGTGGTCGGCGTTCTGCGTCGCTACCTGCCTTTCTACAACCGCGATAGACTGCACTCATCGCTAAACTACGTGTCACCAATGACGTATGAGCAACAGCTACCTTAGATCCCCGGTGTCAACAACATCGGGGGAAGATTCCGCCCGCCGGCGGGCTTTCGCCCGCGCGTCGGTCGCCAGTTAGCTTGTTGCGTTAGGCCGTAGCTCGACTATGCGAATTGCACTACTCCTACTCAACTTGCTTGCCCAGCAGGTGTCGGCGAATGACTTGCTGTGGCAGAAGCTCGAGACCGAAGCTGATCTTGTTGTGCTGATGCGCCACACCCAGCCCGCAGGCGGCAATCCGCTTATTTGGGACGAAAGCGGAAGTTGCA
>VBDA01000570.1 GCA_005883655.1 Betaproteobacteria bacterium
CTCTCCAATGTGCCGCTGCCGCGACACAGCACGAATTGCATTTGGCGAAGCACTCGTAACCGATGCTGCTTTGCGCGAGATTGCAACTGCCGATCGGGAGCGCACAAGCGCCTTCGAGCGCAAGGCGCAATCGCTGATCGCCAGCCACCGCGGTTTGTCGCCGGTGGTCTTTGTGAGTCACCGACCAAACATTGACCTACTCAGCCTGGAGTTGATTGGTGACGGAGAGCTGCTCGTCGCTCGAGCCGATGAAAACGGAGAACTCACCGTGTTGGGCAAGATCCAAGTACATCCATGATGCGCGGCCTAACCCATCGTTGCACGGGACGGCCTTCGGCCGCCCGTGAACTCAAACGTTAGGCCGCACAGAACCCAGCCTAGTCATGACCGCCGTCGACCTCGACGTCAAGTTCCGTCTCATGGTCGAGACCGATGTGCCGCTACTACATGAGTGGATTCAACGACCACATGTAGCAGAGTGGTGGGATGGACGCGGCGCTAGCGCGCACCTTGAAGACACCAAACGCAAATACCTGCCCCGATTGCGCGATAGCTCCTCGGTCAAGTGTCACTTCGCCATACTCCATGGCGAACCGATTGGGTTCATTCAGTCCTACGTCGCGCTCGGCTGCGGCGACGGATGGTGGCAGGACGAAACAGACCCCGGCGTACGAGGCATCGATCAGTTTCTTGGTGACGACAGCAAGCTTGGACAAGGTCTTGGGACTCGAATGGTCACGGCGTTCGTTCGAAAGCTCTTCGAAGATCCGAGCGTGACAAAGGTGCAAACGGATCCAAACCCCGTGAACGGTCGTGCCATCCGATGCTACGAGAAGGCAGGCTTCCGCATAGTTGGGAAGATTGTTACGCCGGATGGCGCAGCGCTACTCATGGTGATTGAGAAGGGGTGCGCGCGTGCGGCTTAACCCGTCGCTCAGCCGGATGCCCGCCGGCGAGCTTTCGCCCGCGCGTAGGTCGCCGGTTAGCTTGTTGCGTTAGGCGTCACACGGGAACGATGTGGTCGATGCGTCCGTCAAAATCCGCACCGCCAGG
>VBDA01000153.1 GCA_005883655.1 Betaproteobacteria bacterium
CAGCATGGTCCCACAATTCCTTGTAGAACACGCGCACCGTTTCCTTCTGCGGTGATAACGCGATGTCTTCGAGGTCGAGCGCGGATTCGTCCATAAAGTATTGCAACTCCCGCGAGCTGGCAGCGCGTAACACTATCATGCATTGACGCGACCGGGCCTACGGGGAGATCTTCTGGTCGGGCAGAACCGTCGAGCGTCCGCTTCGGAGGAGGAGGCGCTACGGCTGTTTGTGGCCGGACTTTGACATTTGCGAACGACAAAAACCGACCCGATCCGGTCATTGCAGTTTTGTGGAAGCGGACATCGGGGAGAAGGCGTTCACGGCGCCCACCACTAGACCCGTCCGCTTGTCGCCGACGCTATCCAGCATCCCGTGCGATCGCCTGGCAGTCATCATCGGATGCATCGATTAGTCCACCGCGCGCGTCTTCTGACGCGCGCCGTGTCGAGTTCTAAACTGCTCCCGCTATGTGGACCTCAGCGGAATCGGATAAAGCTACCAACGCTAGGGATTTAGGTCGCGGAGCGGTCCGTGATTCAGCACCTGAATACCAGCATTGTGCTGTCCATTGAACGGGGTCACCGCGGCGGGGCAGCCTGCGGCCTGAGCGTCCGTGGGAGAGTCGAACCAAAGCCCCACGTGATACATCTGGATCGGGTTGAACGGAGGATTCAGGCTCGCGTTGGGAAATGGCCCATTGAATACCACTGGCGCCGGCGCCGTGCCCGGCGCCACCGCAAAAGTCTCGATACTGAAGACGCCTGCAAAATACTGCTGTCCGTGGCCCTGATTGTCGGTTTCGATGTCACCCTGATACCACGCGATGCCGAACGGCGCTTTCGGGACTTGAATGACAAAGAGATCGAAGACTTTGTCAGGCGGCATACCGTCGATGCTGACTACCATGAAGTCGATAGCCCCTGCAGGGCTGATTTTCACTGTCCCCTTTGCATTCGGCAGGCAGGCCGTCGCACCGGCCGCAACAACCATGTCGAAAGTCCCGGCCATGAGTGGAGACGCTGTCACCAGCACACCAAGGCGGGTCAGAGCTAGTACGAAGAGACGCAAGTTGCTGAACATGGATACGTCCTTTCGGGGTTGATGGTCCGCCTCACGCTTAGTGATCCAGCGCTCACACCTCGGTCTGTTCCGCGATCTCCGGTGCGTCGTCGACCTCTATGCCGAGATATCGTACTGGGCTTTCGAGCTTGGTGTGCCCGAGAAGCAGCTGAACCGCCCTGAGGTTCTTCGTGCGTCGGTAGAGCAACGATGCTTTCGTCCTGCGCATCGAATGTGTTCCGTACGAATTCGGATCGAGACCGATTTCCGCGACCCAGTGATCGACGATTCGCGTACTGCCTAGCGCCAAGGTGCGGCGATTTGCTGACACGGCTCGGAAATAGGAACGATTCGGACTTCAGTCTGGCACGCTTAATCCACGTCTCCAGCGCTTCGCGTGTTTGTGCCGTGATCTCAAACTGCACCGGACGCTGACTCTTCTGCTGTAAGACGATCGCTCGCGCTGCAACTCGATCGCCGTGACATACGTCGCGTACGCGAAGGAGCACGAGATCGCAGGCGCGGAGCTTGCTGTCGATGTCAAGGTCGAACAGTGCAAGCTCTCGCATCCGCTCCTGCATCTGTAGGCGAATACGGATTGCCCAGATCTCTTTGAGCTTGAAGGGTGCTTCTGATCAAGGAGCTTGCCGTTGTTCCATGCTTCGTGACGTTGTGCGGCGTGACTTGATTCCATGAGTCTGTCCTTTCAGTGAAGGGAGATCCCACTTTGCTCCGAACTCGGCGTTGGCATCGCCACTCAAAACGGCGACGCAATGAAAGCATTGCGAAACGAGTTCAACGGTCAAAAATCGACCCATACCGGCCGTTCGCGCTCCGCTCGCAGGCGCCTGTTTCCGACGGATGATTGAATGGCCGCTTTCGCCCATCACGTATAAAGCCGGTCTACGAGTGCAGATCAGCTTCGTTGGTGTGGTTTTGAAAGTTAGCTGCCCTACGAAGAGGAACGAAAGCTCCACTCGGAGCGGCGTGTGAGAGCGAAGCAATGGCTATCAGTCGCGACAATCGCGTCGGCGCTCGCCATTGCTGGGGCCAGACCACGGCCGGCACGTCGGCGACGAATCGTCATGCCGGCGCTCAGGGTTGCGCTTCTAGATCCGCGTCCCGACGCCTAGCAGCTGCCAGCCAGACGCGAAATCAACGCAGTAAAACTGCTTCCCATTGTCCACCAATACGCACATCGCGCTATCTGCGTGCTGCCCTAGAATGTTGTTCTGCTCGGAGAGAGTGAAGCTGCAGTTGCTCTGGACGGCGTAGGTGCCGACGACCGAGCGCGTCTGCGGGCCCGTCGCTTGGGAGTTGTACGACTCCATCGCCGAGAAGCCGCCTTTCCCATCGAACGTCAACACGCTCACCGAAGCAAACCGACCGAGAGGATCGGAGGCGCCCTGAAAATTGAGCCCGTATGCGCCCCGCAGGCTGGCGTTGGAACACTGCCTCCCGGGATCGAGGTCCGAGGGCGGGCCACCTTGAGCCGCACACACAGCAGCTGGCGAAGCAACAAATGCAACCAGCGCAGTCCAAAGTAAACACGCGCGAACATTCCTAAAAACTCGTTTTGTCTTCATTGGCTCCCCCTAATCAGATCGTTGTGGTCGATTGGAGATGGTTCGGCCGGCCGAGTACAGCAGGCGTGCCGAAACCCCGCCGAAACCGATACCGTGTCCACGCCACCTGAATCGCTGACCCGGACCGGCGTGAGCGACTGCAGCGCGGTGCTGCCAAAACCAAGCTGGCCGCGGGAATTGTCGCCCCAGCAGTTCACCGTGCCATCCGCCTTAACCGTGCATGCGAACAGATTGCCGGCAGAGGTTCGCGGCCGCTGTGTGCGCGCGCTTTCATCCATGCGCGCGGGGCGTGGCAACGGCTGCAGTGCTCGTCAGAAGAATCAGCAGGCAGGCACAGATTGCTCTCATGGTAAATCTCCGCTGAGCCGAGCCCGGCCTCGTGCCGGGTTTATTCTTGGCGCCGAACTATGGCTGGCGGTATCTTGCGCCGGCATGATCGACTCCGCAACCCATACCTCGGATCGCGAATGCGTACTTTGGCAGCGTGGAAACAGCGTCAAGCCAATCGACAATATGCGCGCGACACGCTTGCAGCCCACACGAGTCCTCAATGGACGCGATGAAGCTAAGGGAGTGCGCTATGTGACGTCGCTAGCGCATTGAATCGCCTGTAGTGGCGGAAGACGGCGTTGATAATCTCGAAAGTCCCTTGTTATCAACAATCGCGCCGGTACGCCATCACGGCGCCGTGACGAGCGTCGATGAAGCCGACAGGCGGCGCCATTGCGTACCAGCAGCAATAGCGGTCGCTCGTACGCGAATGACCGCTCCTCGGCGATCTAGCGAAGGTCCGGTGTTGGCCGTTAGTGTTCGTTTGCGGACTGCGCCGATTAGCTGCCGTTCGCGTGCGAAGCCGCACTACTCCAAGGGCAGCTTTCAGCGACCTTGGGGAATCGCGGCTTGCGGCCATGACCCGTCGTTCGAGCGTGCCGCGGAAATTTCCGCAAAGCAGTCGTTGGCGGCGCGCTTGCTTCGACCGAGATCTGGGGGTAGCGTCCACACGATGGGGAAGCTCAATAATTGATCTACCGGCGAACCGTCAAGCGAGCACGCATTCAATCAGGAGACCGCCTGATTTTGTCTCGCCTATTCGGTTGCTGGGTAAGATGGGTGGAGACTCTGGTCGTCGTTCGGCCCGCGACCGTGATCGCTTCGCAGCAAGGACGCTTTCGTGATCAGTGGGTCGCACGAGACGAGCTGGAAAAGCCAGGCCGATCAGCGAGCAGATCCGCGAACAGACGAGAGGGAGGAACGCGATGGCTGCACGCAAGCTCACCCGCAAGGACCTGGCCGAGGCAGCCGAGAAGTACAAGAACTGGGGTCGGTGGGGACCTGAGGACGAGATCGGCACGCTCAATCACACATCGCCCGCAGACATTGTCGCGGCCGCCCGGCTCGTGCGCAGGGGGAAGGTCATTTCGCTCTCGCTCAATTTCGATCAGCACGGTCCCCAGGGCGCCAAAAGCAAGTATCCGTCGCTGGGCCGCATCAATCCCCTGCACACCATGCTGCGCACGGGAACGGATGCCTACTCGGGCGTGCTCGATCATCGCGGCATCCGTGCCGCCGACGACATGGTGGTGATGCCGCTGCAGTGCGGCACACAATGGGACGGTCTTGGCCATGTCTTCTACGAGAATTCGATGTGGAACGGGTACGATTGCCGCGAAGTGACCTCCGCCGGTGCTCAGAAGTGCGGCATCGAGAAGACCAAAGCGAAGATGGTCGGCCGCGGTGTTTTCCTCGACGTGCCGCGCGCGCTTGGCAAAGAAGTACTCGAGGATGGTTACGGCATCACCTGCGCCGATCTCGATGTAACAGCGGAAAAGCAGGGCGTCGTACTGAAGCGCGGCGATTTTGTCGTCGTTCGCACGGGACAGATGGAGGCCAAGCTCGAAGCAGGAAGCTGGGATGGTTATCCCGGAGGCGACGCGCCGGGGTTTGCGTTCGAGACGCTGGAATGGATCAAGCGCACGCAGCTGGCCGCGCTCGCGAGCGACACCTGGGGTTGTGAGGTGCGTCCCAACGAGACGGAGCCCGGGATCAACCAGCCCTGGCACTGGATCACGATCCCGATCATGGGCATGACCATGGGCGAGATCTTCTACGTGAAGGACCTGGCCGAGGACTGCGCCGCCGACGGCGTCTATGAATTCCTGTTCGTCGCGCCGTCCCTTCCGATCACTGGAGCGGTCGGCTCGCCCACGAACCCTCTGGCAATCAAATAAGAGATTGCCATGGCCAGGATGACGGGTGCGCAGGTCCTTGCGGAGATGTTGCAGGGCTACGGCGTGTCGCACGTGTTCATGGTGCCGGCCGTGCTGCGCCGGACTTTTGCCGAGATGGAGCACCGCACGAAGATCAAGCGGATTCACACGCACGGCGAGAAGGCGGCCGCCTACATGGCCGATGGCTACGCGCGCGCTTCGGGTCGGGCCGGCATATGCATGGCGCAGGTCGTGGGTGCGCTGAATCTCGCCGCCGGCTTGCGCGACGCATGGCTCGCGCATTCGCCGGTGATCGCGTTTACCGGCGGACGCGATCCGAAGACGAAGTTTCGCAAGGTCTATCAGGAGGTCGACGACGTCCCAGCCTTCGAGACGGTGACGAAGTGGAACGCGACGGTCGATGCAGTGGAGCGCATCCCGGACATGATGCGGCAGGCGTTTCGCGCAGCAGTCACCGGCGCGCCAGGTCCGATACATTTGCAATTTCGCGGCAACGAGGGCCAGATCGACCAGGAAGAGGCTGACATGGAGCCTCTCTGCGAGCCGCAGTTTGCGACAGTGCCGCCCTTTCGCCCCGAGCCAGATGCCGCGAGCGTGCGTGCTGCTCTGTCAATCCTGCAGGAAGCGCAGAAGCCCGTGATTGTCGCCGGCGGAGGCGTACGGGCGTCGCGCGCCGCGCACGAACTCGTCGCGCTTGCCGAGAAGCTGCAAATTCCGGTGGCCACATCGTTGAACGGCAAGGATTTGATTTCAGGCTCGCATCCGCTGTCGGTGGGCGTAGTCGGTACCTATTCCCGCGAGAGCGCGAATCGCGTGGTGGCCGCGGCGGATCTCGTCTTCTTCGTCGGCACCGAGGCGGGCGGAATGACGACACACTTCTGGACCGTGCCGAAGGTCGGCATCGCGGCGATCCAGATCGACGTCGATCCCGAAGTCCTTGGACGCAACTACCCGCTCAAGGCCCCGGTCAACGGCGACGCGAAGGCCACGCTCATGCGCATGCTCGTCGAGACCGACGTCACGAGTGCCGCGCGACGGGAAGCCTGGCTTTCGACGGTGCGCGGCCTCTGCGACGAATACGCCGCGAAGTATCGTGAGCTGCTTGCATCGGACGCGGTGCCGATCCGCCCTGAGCGCCTCTGCAGCGAGCTAACGCGCCACACGCCCGACGACGCGATCGTCGTGGTTGACACGGGCCACGCCGGCATGTGGATGGGCGGCATGTACGATCTCAATGGCGTAAATCAGGATTATCTACGGAGTGCGGGACATCTCGGCTGGGCCTTCCCCGCTGGTCTTGGCGCAAAGTGCGCATGCCCCGATCGACCGGTCATCACCTTCACTGGTGATGCGGGACTCTGGTATCACATCGCTGAGATGGAGACTGCTGTGCGATGGCGCATCAATGCCGTGACAGTCGTCAACAACAATGCGAGCGGAAACCAGTCGAAGCGCGGATTCGACCGTGCCTACGGGGGCAAGCAGACCGAGCGGGCACGCGAGCTGTGGACGTTCAGTCCCACGAACTTCGCGCGCCTTGCCGAAGACATGGGAGCGCTCGGGCTGCGAGTCGAGAGGGCGGCAGATTTCGAGCCGGCTCTTGCCCGTGCGCTAGAAGCCAAACGGCCAGCCGTGATCGACGTAGTGACGGATATCGAGGCGCTAGCGCCGCTGGCGGTGGGATAAGGCGAGGTCCATCGGACCACTAACGGCCGCGGTCTTCGCAAGAAGGAAGACATGAGAACACGACTCCAAGCAGTCCTGGCCGCGACCTGCGTCGCGCTTGCACCGTTCTCGCAGCCTACGGCGCAGAGCTATCCTTCTAGACCTATCCATATCATCGTGGCGTTCGCGCCGGGGGGCCCGGTCGACGTGGTCGCACGCGTAGCGGCAGAAAAGTTACCCGAGATTCTTGGCCAGCCCATCGTGGTCGAGAACCGCCCGAGCTCGACCGGCAATCTTGGCACGCAGGTCGTGGCGAAGGCCGCACCCGACGGCTACACGATCCTCGCGACCTCCAGCGCGTTCGCGGTCAACGTCTCACTCTCACCGAACGCGGGTTACGATCCCGAGCGCGATTTCGCGCCGATCATCCAGGCGGCCACACAGCCCAACGTGATCGTGGTCAACGCAGGATTTCCTGCGAAGACGCTGGCCGAATTGCTCGAGATGGCGAAGACCCAGAAGCTGGCCTACGCCTCTCCAGGAGCCGGCACAACGCCACACCTGACCGGCGAGCATCTTTTTAAGGCGATCGCGAAGCTCGACGTCACCCATGTCCCATACAAGGGTGCCGGGCCGGCCACGGTAGCGGTAGTGGCAGGGGAGCCGTCGATCGGCTCGCTTGCGGTCACGGCGCCCCTGCCATTTATCCACTCCGGGCGGCTACGCGCGGTCGCGATCTCGAGCGCAACCCGTCATCGGCTTCTGCCCGAGGTGCCTACGTTTACCGAGCTGGGCTATCCAGAGATCCAGGAGTACACCTGGGTCGCGTTCTTCGCACCCGCCGGCACACCGCCCGAAGTCGTCCAGAAACTGAATGACGCGTTCAATCGGGTTCTGCAGATGCGCGATGTCCGCGAGCATCTGGAGTCTCTGACGTTCGAGCCGATCGGTGGTTCACCGCAGCAGTTTGCGGGCTACGTTCGCTCCGAGGTCGCGAAATGGGCGATTGTCGTCAAGCAGACCGGTGCGAAGCTGGAATGAGCTTTCGCTTCGCGGGAGCCGCTCTCAGGGAAGATAAATGACACGCGAGCACCGGCCTACTCGGGCAGCAACGTAACCTGGTTTCGGTCCTCGCCTTCGATGAATCGCTTCATGTTGCCACTCCGAAGAATCCTCTTTCTTCACTATAGGCAAGTTTCGCATTTTCAATAGATCTCGGTGAAACCCTGTCGGTCGGAAAGTCTTAAAGCGGCCGTGGCCATGATCGACCGTTCCCGAACAACCCCAGCGTAGTATTGGTGAATTGCAAAGCTGGTAGGAGCCTCTACTCAATGGATCGGCGCGAATTTGCTGCCCGACTCGTCCTGATCGCGCTCGCGGCAAGCAGCGTCATAAGGGCGCAGCCGGCGCGCAGAGTCTATCGGATTGGCGTTCTCGGCCTTGGCACGACATCTGACATGGCCGGTGCGCATCCTAATTCTCCTTCGATTAGGGCGCTAATTGGTGGCATGCGGGACCTCGGCTACAAGTATGGCGAGCACTACGTGACCGAACCGCGTGGGGCCGCGGGAAGTCCAGATCGCTTTCCTACGCTAGCCGCGGAGCTGGTTCGCCTCAATGTAGATGTCATCCTCGCCGGTGGGGGCCCCGCTGTGCCTGCACTCAAGCAGGCAACGACGACGATCCCGATTGTGATGGCGGCATCGGGAGACCCGGTGGTCGATGGATATGTCCAAAGCCTCGCACGCCCGGGGGGGAACATCACGGGGTTGAGCCTTCAGTCGATCGAAACGACCGTGAAGCGGCTCGATCTGCTCAAACAACTTGTCCCCGGTCCGGCGCCGGTGGCAGTGTTCTGGAACGGGCCTAGCATCCAGGCTTGGAGGGCGGCAGAAGCAATCGCGCGCGAGCGGGGGTGGAAGCTCCTGTCTGTCGAGATTCCAGATCCTGGCGCAATCGATGCGGCCTTCAAAACGGCGAGCGATGGCCATGCGAATGCTGTCCTTGTGTTCGCCGCAGGCGTCCTCTTCCCGCGAGCCCAGCGAGTAGCGGAGCTAGCCGCGAGGAGCGGGCTCCCCGCTATGTACGAACTCCGGCAGTACGTCGACGCAGGTGGATTGATATCCTACGGTCCCAATATCATCCAAATCTGGCGGCAAGCAGCGGGGTTTGTCGACAAGATCATAAAGGGCGCAAAACCGAGCGATCTGCCGATCGAACAGCCAACAAAGTTCGAGTTGGTGATCAATCTTAAGGCCGCAAAGGCACTCGGCCTCAGGATCCCGCAGGCATTACTACTGCGTGCAGATGAGCTGATCGAGTAATACGTTGACCGTCCGCTATTGAGAAATGCGACTGACCGGAGCGAGTCGATAGCGCCGCTTCGATTCCCTAACCTGCCGACGTTCGATCACCTTTTCATGCTGGTTGGCGTCCCTAATTTGACGGTCTGCTTTTAAGGACGCCGTCCGCTACGCGAGTGGAACGTAGTCGATCGCGCCAGTATCGCCGTCGAGGATCATCTCGTACGGAAACCAATAGATGACCTCGTCCCCATTGTCGTCGATGAAGGAATACCCAATGTACGTCGTGCCCAGGTCCGTTGCCTGTACTTGGATATATGCCGCGGGGTGAATTCCAACCGTCTGGGCCATTCTCACTCCATCGGCCTGAGCCATCTTCTTCTTGGTCTTGTACTTCTTGACCGGTACATCACCCTTTTCGCTGTGCTTCACGCTTATCCTTGCGATCTTTCCATTGGTGACTTGGGCCGCGACGGTGTGCTTGCCGTGCTTGTCGATCACGTGCTGTCCGTTGGTCTTGATCTGAGAGCCAAGCATTTGCTCCCCGTTCTTGTGCTGGTGGGCCTTGGCAAAGGCAGAACCAACAACAGCGAGCGCGATCACGGCGATCACAGCAGTCAGAAAACGCTCTGTGCGAACCATGGGGGCCTCCAGTTCTGGGTTTGTGTTAATAATTCAGACAAATTCCTACACTCCGCAGACCCCGCTGTTATCGACCTGGCAATCGTCAAGACAAACTTGGAATGCTTCGGTTCCCGATTTGCCCTAAGGTTATCGCGTGTCAAAATAAGGGTCACGCGTAAAGTTGCCGTAGGTCGATTTGAAGCTGGCAACGCGAGCTGCCGTCTACGGAGCGCCGCCGCAACGCCCGGCGCGCCGGCCCAGTACGCTCATCTCAAAGTTGAACGTCCGGTTTTCATCAGGGGCCGATGACCGCTCAGGGTCGATAGCGCCCTTTCGATTCCTTAACCAGCTGACGCTCGATCACTTTTCGCGCGGGCCGGCAGTCCCGAATCGTTGAAGGTCGGAGATTTCCTCGCCGCCCAGACGGCGTCGAGCTACGTCCGCTGCGCCTTGACTCCGGTCCTTCCGGAGGTGAGTCTTTTGCGGCATGAATGGCAGGTCGTGGCCGGAAAGTGAAGGTACCCACATTTGATGGACATCTCAATGAGAGCAATACTGACTTGAGGAGGTGTTCGATGGAATACACGCCACGCAGGAAGTTGATTCGATTACATGGAAGTGTTTTACAACCGGCAGCGACGGCACTCATCGATTAGCTACGAGGCCCCGCTACCGTTCGAGGTGATGAAATCGCCCAGTAAGGTGTCCACCGTTCGTGGGTAAAATCAGAGTGTGCCGTTTGCCGGTGACGCAAATCGACACCCAAACCAGACATTCGAGTTTAGCGCTGAGACGTGTCTGCCAACCTAATAGCACTCAAGTGTTACAGAACCGCCTCGGATGCATGCTTGCGTTCCGGCTGAATCAATGCCTCTAACCGCTGAGGGTCTAGTGGAGACCCTTATCGGTCGGTGCTGGCCCTTTCCTATTTCGAGAAACCGTAAAGAGTCGCCGGATTCTGGACGAGAATGCGCTGGCGCGTGACTTCATTCTGCGCCCACTCGGTCAGCAGATCAAAGAGCACGGCGTCGTTCGCTTTTTCATTCTCTTTCTGCGTCGGGTGCGGCCAATCGCTCGCCCACACCATCCTCTCGGGCGCAGCTTTGACGTACGCCTGCGCGACCCCGCTGGTATCCGCATAGCTTGGTGGGCCAACTTTCGTATCCTGGTACGCGCCCGAGAGCTTGATCCAGGTCCGGCCCTTATCGATCAATTTGCGAATGACTCCGAACGCGGGATGATCGGTGCCCGCTGGATGCGGAATGCGGCCCATGTGATCGAATACAATCGGTGAAGGAAGCTTGCTGAGCAAGTCCTCGATCTTGACGATCTGATCGCCCAGCATGTGGATCTGCACGTGCCAGCCGAGAGCATTGACTCGCGTGGAGAGCGGTTCCATCATCTCGACAGTGGTGGCGCCTGCTTGCACGAGGTTGAATCGGATTCCGCGAACTCCCAGATCTGCAAGCCGCTTTAGTTCCGTGTCGGTGACGTCGGCGTTGACCACCACTACGCCGCGTGCCGTCGCGCCGAATTTGGCCATCGCGTCAAGCGTGACCCGATTATCCGTACCGTAGGTCGAAGGCGTGACAACGACGTTGCGTGTTGTGCCGATGCGTTTCTGGAGTCGCCGATAGTCATCCACCAAGGCATCCGCCGGCCGTAGCGTCGCACCGGGATCAGCCGGGAAGTGGGCATCGTAAATGTGCATGTGACAGTCGCAGGAGTTCGCGGGCGCTTTTAGCTTCGGCAGGTCTGTTCCTGAGGACCAGGGCACTGGCTCCTCGGCGTGGCTTTCGGGAATGCGGACGGCGCCCGTCGCTGCGAGGGCCATCAACCCAGCCCTTTTCAGGAATGTACGGCGTTCGCAGGTGTTGTCACTCATGAGTCTCCCTTTCTCACCAACAACCGGAAACGTTCGATCACTGAATCAACTCGTCCGCCCGCTGCAGCAGCGCCGGCGGGATCGCGAGCCCGAGTGCGGCGGCGGTCTTGAGATTGATGACGAACTCGAACTTTGCGGGCTGTTCGATCGGCATGTCGGCCGGCTTCGCACCCTTCAGGATCCTGTCGACGTAGGTTGCGGCGCGCCGCCATACCGCGATGATGTCCGGGCCATAGCTCATGAGGCCCCCGCCCTCCAGGTATGTCTTGTTGGCGAAGATGGTCGGCAGGTGGTGTTTGAGAGCGGCCGATCCGAGCTCGGCTCGGTGAACGATCGTCGCGCCGTCGGAGATGATGACGACACCACTCGCCCGAAGTCGAACCGCCTCGGCAAACGCCGGCTCGACACCATCCGGGAACTGGATGTCAAGCGGCACGGCCGTCAACCCCAACTTGGTTGCCGCGGCTTCCGTTTCCTTGAATAGCGATCGTGTTCCCGGATTCAGCGTGTTGAACGCCGCGGCCACGCGCGTTATTCCCGGAATCGCCTCTTTGAGGATTTCCAGACGCTTGCCGCTCAACTCCCGCGCGAACACCGAGAGGCCGGTGATATTGCCACCGG
>VBDA01000571.1:0-4655 GCA_005883655.1 Betaproteobacteria bacterium
TCATTGCAGAGATCGACGGTGACCGCGGCATCGGCGCGCGCTCGGCGGGTCGCCGTTGACGGTTTGAACGTGACCGTCCCGCGCGCAGCATCGTCATATGAAGAAAAAACGCTGGAAAACGTGACGTTCACCCAGTCGACCAAGCCTTGCTGCGAGCGAAAGTTTCGTGTCAGCGTCAACAGCTCGAGCGCGACGCCACCGATTCGCCGGTCTCTCTGGGCGGCGAGAAACAAACCGACATCGGCTTCGCGGAACCGGTAAATCGATTGCATCGGGTCGCCGACGACAAACAAGCTGCGTCCGTCGCCGGGTGTCCAACCCTCGGTAAGCCGCTCGATCAGTTGGTGTTGTGCGAGCGAGGTATCCTGGAACTCGTCGAGCAGCAGGTGCTCGATGCGCATGTCGAGCGCGAGCAGCAGATCGGAGGGCCCGTTTTCCGACGACAGGGCGCGCAGCGCGATCAACGTCGATTCCGGATAATCGATGGCGTTTTCCTGCGCGAACACGAGTTGCAGCCGCGCCACCGCGTGCCGCAGCACGTCGAGCAGCGCAGCGATGAACGACCACGAAGCTTTGTCGTAACAGGAAGGCGGGAGCGCCCGCACCGAGTGGAGCGCTGCGACGAGCCCGGGGACCTGTTCGAGGCGAGCAAGCACCTCTGCCATCGCCTGCTTTTGATCGAGACGGTTGCCGCGCTCCGACGCGCTAGCGGAGCTTGGGGCGAGGAATCCCTGCCGCTTGTCGATCTTCTCGCGAAACGTGCCATCCAGCTTAAGCAGCCATTCCACAATGGACAACCACTGCGGCAGTCCGTCGATGCTTGGTGGCGGAAGAGCGTCGCCCTCCGCCCACGCAGCGAGCGGATGATCGGGCCGATCGACCCGGAGGTTGGCGCCGGCGTGACGCGCAAGCTCCAGCAAAGGAATGACGACGTCGCGCGGGAACACGTCGTCGAGCGCACTTAGCTCGCGATCTATCTCGGCGACCAGCGCCTTTTCCAGATTGACTCGCATGGTTCCCTTGTCATCGACGACGACGAAGTTCAGCCACTGGTCGCGCTTGGCGAGCATCCCGGCAATGAGCTGGATCAGGCGATCGGCGTCGTTGTCCAGATGATCGAGCAGCCGCCGCCACGCGACGTCGTCGACACCGGCCGCGTCGAGCTGCGAACGCGCTGCCTCGAGATAGAGCGGCATGCCGCGATCGACGAAGCGCGGCAATGTCCCAACCTTCAAGGTCAGTGGCGCCCGGCGCATCAGCGACGCACACAGTGCGTCGAGCGTTTGCACCTGCAAACGCGCGGGATGGGCGATCAGGTTCCATTCCAGCATCGCGTCGCGTTGCAGTGCGGTTCGCGCCAGGCGCCAGGTCAGCGCCGCATGCGCCTCCGCCGGCTCGGCGTCCGACGCCGCAGCGCGCAAGGCGGCGACAACGCGTTCGCGGATCTCTCCGGCAGCCTTGCGCGTGAACGTCATGGCGACAATCGCCTCGGGTCGCTCGACGCGCGAGAGCAAGGCGAGGTAGCGCTGAATCAGGAGCTCCGTTTTGCCCGAGCCGGCCGGCGCCTGAACGACGAAAGAGCGTGAAACATCGAGCGCCGCCGCTCGCTCGGCGTCGTCGGAGATCATGCTTCGCTCATTCATCGTCGAGGCTCTGCTCGACAAGGTTGCGCACCGACTGGATTCGGCATAGCGGCTGCAGGCAGCACGTGCGACACGCCAAAGGCGACTGGCGCGGACTGACGATGCCATTGCCCGAGGCAATTTCCGACGCCAAAGCGCCGAGCTGCGAGCGCCACCAGACTTCGAGCGCCTGCCAGCCATCGAGCTTGCATGCGGAAACGCGAGTCAACGCGGGCCACGCGTTTGCATCTGCGGCAAGTCCCACTGCGGCGACAGCGTCGGGACGCAACTGCGCGTAGGCAGCCGCGCGAACCTCGATGTCGGGCTGCGCATTGCGCTCGGCGAGCACATACATTCCAAGCTGGGTCGCGCGAGGTCGCGGATCGAGCCATTGGCCCGGCCGTTCGGCGCGACCGGTCTTGAAATCGACGATCGCGATGCCGCCATCAGCGAGCGCGCCAATGCGATCGGATCTGATCTGAAACGTCAACGACGCGAGATCTACGGTTGCTGTCGCTTCGACGCTTTGAACCGCGAACGGCGGGCGCATGCGTTCGATCTGGAGCCAAGCGTGCAGAAGGCGCGCGAGCCGCGTCGCTTCCGCGGCGCGAACAAGGGTCGGCAAGCTGCGCCAACGAGCTGTGGGAAACTCTCCGAGCGCGGTTTCGACGGCGGATTCGATGAGTCGCGTCTCGCTCGCGCTGTCGAGCCGAAGGAGCGTCGCGTGGTCGCGCGCAACGGTCCAGAATGCGGCCCCTGCGGCGACAGACTGCCGAGCGGAACAGGCCAGGGCTTGGCGTCGAGTCGATGGCGCGCCACCGCCTGGAACGGGCAGTCGCTTTGGGCGGCGATGATGTGTGATCCGCCTGGGGCGACGCTGCCCGGCGAAAATCGCGGTGCGTGATCGTCGGCAATGGATTCGAGACGCTGATTGGCAGCGATCATTCGCGCCCACGTCGGTGCCAACGCGGGTGGCGACCACTGCGGATAGTCCGCGATCAATGCCGAGGGCGAGGACGCACGATCGTCGACGGTCGATGCCGAGCTAAACACCACTTCGGTGGCCGCGGCGGCGAAGCCGACGGTCAGTGCGCGGGCAAACGCCAGCTCTCCCGACGAATTCGCGCGTGGAATCCGGCGCTCGCGCTGCCAGGCGATCGGCAGCATCGGGTTGGGGGCGGGCGCCGGCGGCCATCGATCCGCGGCCAGACCGGCCACCCACAGCGCATCGAAGGCCAAGCCGCTCGCTTCGAGTACGCCCAGGATCTGGATCGGCGCCGCGCTCCCTTCCGGTTGAAACAGTGTCTCGCGTGACATCGCACGGAGCTTGTCGACGGCAGTGGATAGGCTCATGCGGTTCGCCACCGTGCCGAGCGACGAAAACTGCAGTAGCAATCGCTCCCAAGCCTCGCGGGCCTGATACTCCGCGCTGTCGAGGGTGCGAGGTCCGGGCCAGCCCGCGGCCGCCAGCCATAGGCGCCACCCGTCCGCCCAATTGCGCGGCGAACCGGCGCGCTGGTGCTCGAGCACAGCCGATGCCTTGCGCCACCGCGCCGCCAGCGCCGGCGCCCGGCGATCGAGCGCGGCCACGGCATCGGCCAAGGTCACATCGCGACGGCTGGCCTCCAACCAGTCGCGTTCAATCGCTGCACGTGCTGCCCACTCCAAATCCGCACCGGGCAAATAGGGAGGCGAGCTCGATCAGATCGAGTGCGGCGACGACCAGCGGGATCGTGCCCAGCGACCTGCCCAGCGACACTTCGAACGGCCGCGCGGAGGAAGATGCAGCCGGCACGATCGACGAAGGGCACAGGATGTCCTCGGCCAGCGCAATAAGCTCGTCACGCCGCGCAGCAAGATCCTCGACCACGATGCCGACGCGCGCACCGGGTGCATCGACAAGCACGCCGCGGGCCCATGTCAGGGCGGCAATGAGCTCCGCCTGAGGTGAAATGGCGGTCGCGCGTCGCACCTTCGCGCTAACAGGTGGCAGCGTATCGAGCCGCAGCAGCGTCGCGCCTTCGTTGCTCAATGCGGTAAACAGCCGTTCCTGCTGTGGCGTGAACTCGACAAAACCAGCGAGAATCGTGGCCCGGCTCAGCGGCGCGACGCGCGGCGCGAGGGCGGCCAGGGTGTCAGCCAGTTGCGCAACATCCAGCATGCCCGCACCGCGCAATTCAGCGCCGTAGCGCTCGGCCCAGGCGGCGAACAGCGACGGATCGTCCGTCTCGCGATCGTCGCGACGCCACGCGCGCCAGCTTTCGCCACTTGCGCCCCAGGCGTGGACCAGCATCCAGGCTTCGGCGGCGAGGGCCGCGGCTCCGTGCGGGTTGAGAAGCGTGCGCCCGTCCGCGTCGACAATTTGTTCCCACAGCAATGTCGACTGGGGCGGCGTCAGCAGCAAGGTTTCGTCGCCGGTCGCGCCGGTCGCAACGAATTGCTCCCACAGCGTCGTGAGCCACGTTTGATACGGCAGGATGGAAGGGGTCGGCCAGGCGCCGAGGCCGGACGCTGATTGTTCGGCGTCGAATGTATGCAGCAGGGCGCGGGCAAGGCGTCGATTGGGAGTGACGGCAACGGCACCGTCAGCGAGCGAGGCAAGGATTGCGCGATTCACGCCCGCAATAGTATCCGAGCGCTGACCCGTTGCCGAACTCGAGCACGTGAGGCTCGCTGGGTCTCGCCGACGCGCGTGGGCCCGGCGAAAATAAAAATTATTCTGCTCGAAGGACTCGGCGGACGCCGCCGCGACGTAAGGGTGTCGCGCTAATCGTCGCCGGCGGCCGCAGCAACCGCGCGTTCCGGGGCGGCAGGTGTTCCGGCAGTCGCCGTCGTCGAAAGCTCATCGATACTTGGCGCGAATGTCGTCCGCGATATCGAAGCAGTCGTAGTTGCTCTCCATTCGCCGCACCAATCGTCGTCGCGGATCAGGGGCCACACGCCTTCGACAAGGTAACTTTTGGCGCTGAGAGGATTCAAGTGTGGGGAGTGCCGCCGGCATTGGCCCCACATTGCGGCCCGTCCGTCAATAGG
>VBDA01000571.1:4661-5175 GCA_005883655.1 Betaproteobacteria bacterium
GTCGTAGAACTGGCAGTTCATGCATTTTCCCACGTTGCGTTTTCCTCGCGTTGCGCCGCCGCTTCAATGCGCGCTGAATTTGCGCCGTGCCATCGATGCGATGCCGCTCGACCGCTAGCTGGTAACTGAGTGTTTAACCAAATGTCAAACAAGCCTCATCGTGCCATGCTGAATCTGTTCATGTTCATCCCGACGGACGAAGCCGCACGGGCGAGCCGGCCATTTCGTCGTTTCAGTCTCACATGTAAATCGGCGGCGGCGATACTTTTGCGCCGCTGACGACCAATGGACGACGGCGGTCAAGCGCCAGGCGTCCGGGATGAAGCTTGCGTCTATTGCGTGCCAGCATCGCGGCACCGGGCCGCAGCCGAGCGCGCGAAGGAGCGCGGCGCGACGGTTCGGCACGACAGCGTAATCCGGGCGCGGCGTCGAAACCGTGGCGCACGGAGCTCATGCGGCCCACGCGCTTACCGCGGTAAGCAGCGTCATGGGAACATCCTGGACTCGTCTTGTC
>VBDA01000571.1:5232-5674 GCA_005883655.1 Betaproteobacteria bacterium
CGTGTCCGAAAGTACGGTGTACGCCTCGTGAATCATGCGGATCATCTGCTCGTCGGAGTGACCATGCAGACGCTGTTTTATCGTTTGATAAGCAGCTTCGATTCTCGCCGTGGACGCGCCGGGGGGCAGGTCCAGGAAATCGTAGTGGGTATAGTCGTCCATAGCACGATCCTCGGTTGCGTTGATAAGTTGTGGCACTCGCCTGTGAGGCATCAAACGCAACATCCATGCCATGGGTATTCGCCATTCGGCATAGTTCACGTAAGTCGCTGATTTTCAGGCGGCGGAGCGTGCCGCAGGCTTCGCCAACGGGTGCCCTGACCGCGTGACATCAAGGGTGCCGTTGAGGCAGACAGGGGTGCCGCATTGCGGCACCTGGGGCTCTATAGCATTGCGAGCGGAGTCGGGCCTGATGGCGCCGGGAATGCGCGCTCGAGTCGCT
>VBDA01000572.1 GCA_005883655.1 Betaproteobacteria bacterium
CCTGCAAGAGTCGCATCATCAGCGGAGAAATCGACTACGGAGCTCATCTGCCCGCCACGCTATCCGAGGCCGATAAGAGCGAAGGGCTTGCGCTGCTGTGCGTCGGCAAGCCGCTGACCGATCTGGTCCTCGAGGTGCGCGAAGTTCGCCGCGCGGGCGACATTCAACTCAGGAAGCTGCCTTGCCGCATCGAAAAGATCGACAAGGCCGCCCCCGATGTCGCCATCGTTACGCTGAAGCTTCCGGCGAGCGAGCGACTGCAATATCTCGCCGGGCAATACATCGACTTCCTGCTCAAGGACGGACGGCGGCGAAGCTTTTCGCTCGCCAACGCGCCGGAGGATGATGCGATGCTCGAGTTGCATATCCGCCACGTTCCGGGCGGTATCTTCAGCGATCAGCTGTTCAATCACTACAAGGGGCGTGAAATCCTCCGCTTCGAGGGCCCGTTCGGCGCGTTCCACCTTCGCGTCGATTCCGACAAGCCGATCGTCTTTGTTGCCGGGGGAACCGGTTTCGCGCCCATCAAAGCCGTCATCGAGCATGCCTTCAATCACCAGGTCGAGCGGCCGATGGTGCTCTACTGGGGCGTGCGTTCGTTGAAGGACCTCTACCTGCCGCTACTACCCGAAGAATGGCAGCGACAGCACCGGAATTTCACGTTCATACCGGTGCTGTCCGACCCGCTGCCCGAGGACCACTGGCCCGGACGCACGGGCTTCGTGCACAAGGCGGTGATGGCCGATTTCACCGATCTCTCCGGATATCAGGTCTACACCTGCGGCGGCCCCGGCATGATCGACATCGCGCGCCGCGAATTTATCGCCGAGCGAGCCTTGCCTCCCGAGGAATTCTTCGCCGACGCGTTCACCTACGCGGCACAAACCGAAGCGCCGGTGTAGCTCGGGCCAGCGGCAGCACGCTACAGATTCGATTGCGCGATGACGTTCGACTCGCTCACGTTCGTCGTCTTCCTCACGCTGACGTTCGTTGCGTACTGGGCCACGCCGTCATGGACCGCGCGCAAGGCGCTGGTTCTCGCTTGCAGCTATCTGTTCTACGCCGCGTGGAATCCGTTCTTCGTTCTGCTAATCATTGCCACCACCGGCTTCGACTGGTTCGCCGCGCGATGGATGGATCGCACCAAGGCCCAATCGCGGCGCCAGGCGATCATGGCGGCGTCGATCGCGATCAATCTGAGCGCGCTCGGGTTTTTCAAGTACGCGCAGTTCTTCGCCGACAACGCCGTCGACCTGCTGCGGCTTTTCAGCGTCGACTTCAAGCCATTGTCGCTGGGCATCCTGCTGCCGGTGGGCATTTCCTTCTACACCTTCGAGAGCCTCTCCTATGTAATCGATGTGTACCGCAAGCGCATCGCGGTGTCGAAAAGCCTGCTCGATTACAGCCTCTATGTCACGTTCTTCCCGCATCTGGTTGCAGGGCCAATCCTGCGCTACGGCGACTTTTCGCCGCAATGTCTGGAGCCGAAATCGTGGCAGTCGGCGCCAGTCGGCCGCGGGTTGACGCTGCTCGTCTTCGGCCTGGCGCTCAAGGTCTGTCTTGCTGACCTCGTCTTCGCGCCCGTTGCCGACAGAGTATTTGCACTTGGCGCCGAACCCGGGTTTGTCGAGAGCTGGCTCGGCGGCGCAGCGTTTTCCCTGCAGGTGCTATGCGATTTTGGCGGCTATTCGCTGTGCGCGATCGGTACGGCGCTGATGTTCGGTTTTCGTTTTCCGATGAACTTCGAAAGTCCCTTCGGATCGGTCGGCATCGCGGAGCTGTGGACGCGCTGGCACATGTCACTGGCGAGCTGGATGCGCGACTACGTCTTGAATCCGCTCGGCGGATACCGCAAGGGACGCGCGCGCGGACACCTCAATGTCCTGATAACCTTCGTGCTCGTGGGCCTGTGGCACGGCGCGGCGTGGACGTTCGTGCTGTGGGGCGCGCTGCACGGCGTGTTCCTGATCGGCGAGCGGCTGGTGCGCCAATACGTATGGGACTTCACCAAAGTGCGCAACGTGCTGGCGCGTGCGGTGCTTGCGATCGCGACTTTCGCCCTGTTCGCCTTCGCGGCGGTGCTCTTCCGGGCTTCCTCCATCGGCCAGGCGTGGAGCATCCTCGCCGCCATGCTTTCTCCATGGACGCGCTCCGCGCTAGTTCCGTTCGACGTGAGCGTGGTGGCGATCGCCGCGGGCGCCGCAATGGTCGGCGCGCAGATCCGCTACGGGCACTTGCGCGGCTGGGATTGGCTGGAGAGCTGGAGCATCACGCCGCGCGCGGCAAGTATCGCAGTGGCGCTGCTCGCGGTCGTGCTGTCGCCGGGACTCAATCCGGCGTTCATCTATTTCCAGTTCTGACATGGATCGCTCGTGGCTCAGGGCCTGGATCGCGGCGCTCTTCGCCTGCGCGCTGCTGGCGGGCGGATACGCTACGCACCGACCGTGCAGGACGACATGGATCTGTGGTCGATGCAATACGACCGTCTCAAGTTGTCGCCGGATTCCATCGCACTGCTCGGCGCCTCACGGATCGCGTTCGGCGTCGATCCGGCGCTCCTCTCCCGCGAGCTCGGCGGACGTCCGGTCGCCATGCTGGCGGTCAACGGCAGATACCCGCTGGCAGCGCTCCGCGCGCTCGCCGAGGACGAGCACTTTGCGGGCCTGGTCATCGTCGGCATCGACGCGCGAGGCATGCAGCGCAAGCACT
>VBDA01000573.1:0-242 GCA_005883655.1 Betaproteobacteria bacterium
CGATTTCAGGGACGCCCTGCAGGAAGTCGAGCCGGCGCCACTACGGCGCAAGCCGCGCTAGGTTCGCGGCCGCGGAAATCGACCCCGCATCGGATCGGATATGAGCGCCGCGACGGATCGCGACATGATGACGCGCGCGCTCGTGCTCGCGGAACGCGGTTTGTTCACGACCACGCCCAATCCGCGCGTCGGCTGCGTGATCGCACGCCACAGCCTGGTGCTGGGCGAGGGCTGGCACGAGC
>VBDA01000573.1:311-2870 GCA_005883655.1 Betaproteobacteria bacterium
ATGTACGGGGAGCAACGGCGTACGTCACGCTGGAGCCGTGCAATCACCAGGGAAGGACGCCCCCTTGCACCAGTGCGCTGCTCGCGGCCGGAATCAAACGCGTGGTGGCGGCAATGAGCGATCCGGACCCAAAAGCGGCCGGCGGCGCCGATCGTCTGAAAGCCGCGGGAGTAACCGTCGAGACCGGTCTGTTCGAAGATGAAGCGCGAGAGCTCAATGTCGGCTGGCTGCACCGGCTGCGCTATGGCCGACCCTGGATACGCGTCAAGGTCGCGGCAAGTCTCGACGGCCGCACTGCGCTGGAAAACGGCGCCAGTCAATGGATCACCGGCGAGGAAGCGCGCGCTGACGGGCATCGCTGGCGCGCGCGGGCTTGCGCGATTCTCACCGGCATCGGCACGGTGCGGCAGGACGATCCGCGACTGACCGTGCGAGCGATTGCGACGCCGCGCCAGCCGCTGAAAGTCGTGGTCGATCGTCACGGCGATCTGCCGGCCGCAGCGCGCGTTCTCGACGGCGGAGATGTTATTGTGGTCACGGCGACCAAGCCTATCGGAAGCTTTCCCGAAAACGTGCAGGTGATTACGGTCCCCGATCGCCATGGCCGGATCGATCTGCCTGCAATGGCCAAGGCGCTGGGCGAACGCGAAATCAACGAGCTGCACGTCGAAGCGGGGGCCAAGCTCAACGGCGCGATGCTCGCCGCCGGCATCGTCGACGAGCTCTTGTTCTATATCGCACCATGCTTGCTCGGCGATCCCGCGCGTGGCATGTTCGCGCTGCCGGCGCCGCTGGAACGCTTGGCCGATCGGGTTTCGCTCAAGGTGCGCAGCATCGATGCCGTCGGCGGCGATTGGCGCGTCGTCGCGCGCGTCGAGCCGGAGAGCGCCTGATGTTTACCGGCATCGTGCAAGCAGTCGGACGCATCAGTGCGGTAGAGCGGCGTTCGGAAGGGGTGCAGGTCGCCGTCGACGCGGGAGCGTTCGCGGAAAAGGATATCGCAGTGGGCGACAGTATCGCGCTCAACGGCTGCTGTCTCACCGTCGTCGCGATCGATGCGGGTGCGATGCGATTCGACGTGTCGTCCGAGACCTTGCGCTGCACGACAGGGCTCGATAGCATCGGCACGGTCAATCTGGAAAAGGCGCTGCGATTGTCAGACCGGCTGGGGGGACACCTGATGAGCGGCCATGTCGACGGCGTCGGCATAGTGGAGCGAGCGGAGCCGGTGGCGGAAGAAGGAAGCGTATTGCTCGAGGTGTCGGCGCCGAGCGAGCTTGCACGCTTTGTCGCTTCCAAAGGATCGATCGCCATCGACGGCGTTAGCTTGACCGTGAACACCGCTGACGGGAGCCGCTTTTCGGTGAACCTGATCCCGCATACACTGGCGGAGACGACGTTGGGCGCGCTTCGCACTGGTGCGCGAGTCAATCTCGAGGTTGATCTGATCGCGCGCTACTTGGAGCGGCTGAGTCGAAGAAACTATTGAAGGTTAGCGAAATGGGTGACCGCTTCCACAAGTCTCGCGTCTTCGCGAAAGCGGGGATCCAGCGGCGTGCGTCAAAGACACTGGGTTCCCGCTTTCGCGGGAACGACGACATTGAGGATTCGGGTGTCACGCATTTTCGTAATGCTGAATAACAGCAACGGGGACCACTTGCCGCATGTAAAGGAGGTGCCATGGATCTGACGACGTTGGAGCGACTGCCGCTGTGGATCGGCGGCCGCGCGGTTGCCGCGCACACGACGCGTTACGGAGAAATCACCAATCCCGCGACCGGCGAAGTCGTCCGCCACGTTCCCTTGGCGGACGCCGTCGATGTCGACGCGGCAGCCGAGGCGGCCAAGGCTGCATTCCCGGCGTGGCGCGCGGCGCCAGCGCTTCGCCGAGCGCGCATCTTGATGCGCTTTCGCGACCTGATGCAGACGCACAAGTCCGACCTGGCGCGGCTGGTATCGCAGGAACACGGAAAGACTGCCACCGACGCCGAAGGCTCCATCACGCGTGGCATCGAAGTGGTCGAATTTGCGACCGGCATTCCGCATCTGCTCAAAGGGGATTTCAGCGACAACGTCGGCACCGAGGTCGACAGTTTTTCGCTGCGCCAGCCCGTGGGCGTCTGTGCCGGAATCACGCCTTTCAATTTTCCCGCGATGGTGCCGATGTGGATGTTTCCAGTGGCGCTCGCTTGTGGCAACACGTTCATCCTCAAGCCTTCCGAGCGCGATCCGAGCATGAGCATGCGCATGGCGGAATTGCTTGACGAAGCGGGCTTGCCCGATGGCGTGTTCAACGTCATCCACGGCGACAAGGAGGCTGTCGACGCGATCCTTTCGCATCCGGACATCAAGGCGGTGTCCTTTGTCGGCTCGACACCGATCGCGAAATACATCTACGAGACCGGCGCGCGGCACGGTAAGCGGGTGCAGGCGCTCGGCGGCGCGAAAAATCACGCCGTCGTCATGCCCGACGCGGATCTCGGGTTCGCGGCGGAGGCACTGATCGGCGCCGGCTACGGATCGGCGGGCGAACGTTGCATGGCGGTGTCGGTCGTGGTC
>VBDA01000574.1 GCA_005883655.1 Betaproteobacteria bacterium
CGACGCGCCGAGCGTGGTCTTGATCTCTTCCAGGGTCGCGTTCAGATCGGGATACGCGCGTTTGCAATCCGCGTTTTCGGCGCATGCGGCCAGAACGTCAGCGAGCGCTGCCTCGCGCGCGGGCCAGACGTCGAGCGTGGTCCGCATCGCCGGCGGCGCGACGCCGTCGAGCACCATGCTGCGAACGCGCGACGGGTAGCGGCGCGCGAATTCCTGCGCGACGCGAGTGCCATAGGAACCGCCCCAAAGATTGATGCGTTGGTAGCCCAGCGCCGCGCGAACCGCGTCGACATCGGCGACGATTTCCGGGGTGATGTAGCGCGACACGTCGACATCGTCCGGGGCGCGCAATTCGCGCAGCTCGGCCAGACAGCGCTGCGCGGCGGTCGCAGCCAGATCGACGTCGATCAACTCATCGAAGAGGTCGCGCGGCGCCAAGGCAGCGCACTTCAGCGGCGCCGATTTACCGGTGCCGCGGGGATCGATCAAGACGATGTCGCGGGTGCGTCTGACTCCGGCCAGCGCGACCGCAACCGGAACCGCCGCCTGGGCAGATTGACCGGGTCCTCCGGGAAGCATGAACAAGGGGTCCGCATCGGGACTGAGCGTGTTGGCGGGCAGGATCGCAACGAACAGCGCCAGCGTGCGGCCGTCCGGCTTCGACCGGTCCTCGGGCACATTGACGGTGGCGCACTGCGCCGCCGACGAGAGCTTGGCTAATCGGCACTCGTGCAACGCGACGCTGCGAGACATGGCCCTGTCGCCGCAGCCGCCAAGCAAAAGCAGAAGGGCCGATACGGCGCATGCGCGCAAATAAACCGCGTTCGGCATCGAGACGGGGCATTTCACCATGCGTGGAATGGTAGCAGAGGCGCGGCGGATGTTCGGGCGGCGCTGCCACACTTCTGCGGGTTATGTGGTCGGGCGGTGGACACGCCGCAATCACGTTTCTATACTCCGCCATCGCAATCTATTTTTCCAGCATGGCGAAGCATCCGCTCGAGCCCGGCATCGTCACCGATTTCAGCGATCGACTGACTTACGCGGGATACCTGCACCTCGACACGCTGCTGTCGTCGCAGCGACCGCTGTCGGGGACGCCGTCAGTCTCGCCGCGGCACGACGAAATGCTGTTCATCATCCAGCACCAGGTTTCCGAGCTGTGGATGAAGCTGATGCTGCACGAGCTCAAGGCGGCGATCGGCTTTGTTCGCGCCGACCAGCTCGACGCCAGTTTCAAAACGCTGGCGCGGGTCAAATTGATCCAGAAGCAGTTGTTCGAGCAGTGGGCGGTCCTGGAAACGCTGACGCCTTCCGAGTACGAAGGATTCCGCTCGACGCTGGGAAGCTCGTCGGGCTTCCAGTCGGCACAATATCGCGCCATCGAATTTCTGCTCGGCAACAAGCATCGCGCGCTGCTCGATGTCTTTCGCTACGACCCCGCCATTCACACCGAGCTCACCGCGCTGCTCGAAGCGCCGTCCCTGTACGACGAATTCCTGCGCCATCTGTCGCGACGCGGCTTGGCCGTTCCCATCGCCTGCGTCGAGCGCGACTGGTCACAGCCGCACCAGCGCAATGCCGAGCTGGTGCAGGTGTTCAAGCTCATCTACGACCAACCGGAGAAGTACTGGGACGCGTACGAAATGGCGGAGAAGCTGGTCGATGTCGAAGAGAGTTTTCAGCTCTGGCGCTTTCGCCATCTCAAGACGGTCGAGCGTATCATCGGCCACAAGCCCGGAACCGGCGGATCGTCGGGCGTAAATTTCCTGAAGAACGTACTGGGGCACACTTTTTTTCCCGAGCTCATTGACGTGCGCACCGTGATCGGCATTCGATGAACGCGAATATGGAAACGCCGGCCCGGATCGCGCATGCCATCGCCGCGCTCGGCCCAAGCTGCTTGACCGAAGGCGGCATACGGCAGCACATCGCGCCGCTTTTTTCGCGCGTGCTCGGCGCCAACCGCAACCGCGCTTACCTCGCCAATCATTCGCTCGGGAGGCCGCTCGATGCCACTGCCGACGACCTGGCGCAGGCAATCGGCCTTTGGCAATCGAAGCTCGGCGATGCCTGGGACGATTGGTTGGCCGAGATCGGCGCCTACCGTGCGCGCCTCGCGCAGCTGCTCGGCGCCCCGCGCGCGGATTGCGTGGTGCCAAAGACGAGCGCAGGTCAGGGCCTGCGGGCGATCCTGAATACCTACGACAAAGTTCCGCGCGTGGTCGCAACGCGCGGCGAATTCGACTCGATCGACCTGATTCTGCGCCAGTACGCGCGCCGTGGCCGCATCGCGCTCCATTTCGTCGAAGCGCGCGGTTCGGGCCTCTTCGACGCCGCAGATTTGCTGGCAGCGGTGGGGCAAGCGGATCTGGTAGTCATTTCGCAAGTTTTATTCCACACCGGCCAGGTGTTGCCGGAGCTTCCGGCGCTGGTTGCCGCAGCGCACGCTGAAGGCGCGCGCGTGCTTATCGACGTCTATCATTCGCTGGGCGTGTTTCCGGTCGATGTCGTCGCGCTGGATGCCGACTTCGCAAT
>VBDA01000575.1 GCA_005883655.1 Betaproteobacteria bacterium
GATCAGCGCCGCCGTGCTGGCGATCCGCAGATCGTTCCAGAAGATGCGGCCCGTCATATCGACCGAAATCACGATGTTCTCCGGCTTGGTTTCGCGAATCTCGTTTCGCTCTTTGGGCAAGGTGACCGGAATCGATGTCGTCACGACCGGAATGGTGATCAGAAAAATGATCAGCAATACCAGCATGACGTCGACCAGCGGCGTGGTGTTGATCGCCGAGACGATTTCGTCCTCCTCGCCGTTGGACGTGCCGACGCTCATGGACATGATTTAAGCCCTCGCCGGAGTCTTCGGGGCGCTGAGGAGCACGGCATGAAGGTCGGCGGCAAAGCCGCGGACCATATCCATGGCCGCCTTGTTGCGGCGGACCACTACGGCCAGACCGAACGCGGTCATGATCAGCGCCTCACCCACGGGGCCTGCGACCTTGTCGATCGACGCCTGGCCCGCGATGCCGATCGCGGTCAGCGCGTGATAGATCCCCCAGACGGTACCGAACAGGCCCACGAACGGGGCGGTCGAGCCAACGGTGGCAAGAAAGGCCAGGCCGTCCTGGGTGCGGCTTTGCACATTGTCGATCGCGCGCTGAATCGACATCGAGATCCAGGTGTTGAGGTCGACGTTGCCAAGCAATCCGGTATGTTTGGTCGTCGCCTCGAGTCCGGATTCGGCGATGAATCGATACGGACTGCCTTCCTTCAGTTTTTCCGCGCCCTGCCGCACGGTCGGCGCATTCCAGAACGACTTTTCCGCAGCGCGCGCCTGCAGGCGCATCTTGGACTGTTCATAAATCTTAGTGATGATGATGTACCAGCTGCCCATCGACATGAGGGCGAGGATCGCCAGCGTGACCTTGGCGACGATGTCGCCACCCTTCCACAGCGCTTCCAGACCATACGGGTTGTCGACGATCTCGACCGAACGTGTTCCACCCGCGGCTGGGGCGGGCGTCGCCGTCGGCGCAGGAGCTGGCGCGGTTGCCGCGGGTGCTGGCGCAGCGGCCGGGGCAGGGGGCTGCGGTTGCGCCAGAGCCATTTGCGGAAGGACCGCTGAAGCTGCGGCAATGAGCAGGGCCGCGGCCGATACGGCCAAACGGGTCATCTTCAACATGTTGTCTCCAGGCGAATGGTTATTGGTTATTCAGTCGGGAAGGCGGGATCGTTTTGGAACGTGACATCAATAGCTACAAACGGGCTCCGACTGGCTGACTTGGGGAAATGCACGGCACGATGCAGTCGTGAGCGCTCGGCGATACCACGCGCAAACCCCAAAACGCGTTGGCCCCGCGGGATGGCGGGGCCAAGCTTTCGTCAGAAAGTGGCTGAATTGTACACAAGACCGTCAAAAAAAGTCCATCGAAAGAGGGTTATGAGCACCGCCAAATCACAGGCCCGCGGCTGAGACTTGAGCCATCACTTGTCGATTACATCTCTTCCGCGCGAGCGGCGTCTGGAGGCATCGCTGAAAGCAGCAAGACGCCTTTGCCGGACACGTCCCATGAATGCTGCGGTGCGTTTCGTCGTACGCACTGTACGCTCACCCCCCTGATTTTGCGGCTTCGTCGCATGTATCTTGAGGGCGTCATCGCCGGTGCCTACGATGCATCCTGACAGCGCCGAAGGACCGACAGCCGAGGCTGGAGGCGCCAGAAAAAATGTGAATCCGAATTTGATGCATACCGCGTCCAAGGACAGAGCAGCAAGCAAGCGAACCAGGAGAAAAAACATGAACGACTACCAGATCTCGAGCCCTCGTAAGTTCTTCGCCATTGCCGCGGCCGCCATGACCGCGATCACCGTCGTTCTATCGGTGGTCGGACCGGCGAAGATGGAGTCCGACACCCGCGATTTGCGGGCGCTGGCGACCTCCAAAGCTGTGACGCCCACAGCTGCCGAAGTCGCAGCCAGCCCGTTGCACGTCTATGTTGTCGGAGTCCGAGAGCCAGTAGTCCAAGTGCCCATAGGCCGGGAGCCCGCAGTCCGAGAGCCGGGAATTCGAGAGCCGGAGCTCGTATCCGCGCACGTTCGGAACCCTCCACGGAAGCGTAAGCAAGACAGTTGACCGCAACGATCTCAATGCACTTCGTCCGCTTCCCCCTAGGCGTGCGAATGCAGGAAGGGCCGGGCCCCGTACACTGGCGTTCCGGCCCTTCGTCTTTCGGTGCGGCGCGCTTGAAGCGGATTAGAACCTGATCGCCGCACCACGTGTGAGGTTTGTCCGCCCGCTTGCGCCTGCTACTGGATCAGCGGAATGTTCGCAGCGATGTCGTAGGCCTGCACGGCGCGGATTTTGGTTTCGAGCTGCAGATAGCGCGCCGCCTTGTTCGGCGAAAGGATCCGCGTCGGCACACCTCTCATCAAGCGGTTGTG
>VBDA01000557.1 GCA_005883655.1 Betaproteobacteria bacterium
TGCTCGCTTCGGTCGGACCGCTGGCGTTAAAAGTAGTTGGCGGCGGTGTTTTTGCCAAATACGTGCGGCACGCCCGATCGCCTGAGATCCCGGTGTCGTACGAAGACGCCGCGCGCGCTACTTCGATCCAGGTGCGCGACTTGGTGCACTACGTCGAGCAGAGCAATCCGCACGTCGTCGAAGAACTATCGACAGCGCTATCGCTAAATGATGGAGCGATCGTGCGGGCTGGCACGTCCATCAGTCGTTGCGATCAAAGGCTTCTCGAGAAGCACTCGAATCCAGGCGCGGAGACATTGCACGACGCCTGAGGTGCTTGGTGCGCCGCGCAGTCCTTATCGGCTGCGCTCCTGGGCCAGCAATTGCACGACATCCTTGCCCTCCCGCGCCTTGTCGCGGTTCTCCGGCGTCTCCTTCCCGAGCGCTGTGCCGGCGACATAGCGATAGACGTCTGCCGCCCCCTGAAACACTTGCGGGGTCATGCCGGCAGTAGCGAGGGTCTTGGAGATCTCGAGCATTTCCGGCGCCCAGCGAAAGGCCTTGGGCGGCAGCGTCGGAAACTGGCCCAACGCCCACTCATAAAGATCGGCCTGCGACTGCCGCAACTGCTGGTCCAGCAGGCCACCGACGCCCAGCCGCTGAGCAGCTATCAGCACCTCCAGCCACAGCGCCTGCGTGCCCTTGTTGAGAGCGCCATAGCACATCTTGAGCGCGCTCGCGTCCGCAATGCGGTCGCTGATCACGTGCACGATGAGGTGCGGCCCGGCGAGTTGTTCGAGATCGGCGGCGCCGGGACCCGACACGAAAAGCTTAGTTTTCGCCTCGCCGCGCGGTGGCGGGCCGATGATGCCGGCGTCCAGAAAACGGCCGCCCGCTCCTTCGATCACGCCCGCGATTTCACGGACGGTGTCCGGCGCGATCGCATTGCAGTCGACGATCAGCGTGTGGCTGCCGGTCGCGCGCAGCGCATCCGCCACTTCGTGTGCGAAATCGAGCGCGGCACCCGGATTAATGACCGAGAGCACGACATCGCATTTGGCAACGAGTCGCGCAATTGCACCGAGGTCGGTCAATCCCGCCTTGCGCGCGAGCGTACGGGTGCGTTCGCTGCGGTGCTCCAGCGCGCTGTAGACTTTCAAGCCCTTAGCTTCGATTTGTATCGCTAGCGCTTGCCCCATGTCTCCGGGGCTCATCAAGCCGACATTCTCAATTATCATTTCAGTTGTGCCGCGCGCGGCGTGGCGCGTGTGGCGAACGGCAGACCACCCAAGTCGAAACTTGCCGAGGCAGGCCCGGCGTCCTGAAGAAATCCGCGGCGGTTTGCCTTCATTGCTTCATTCGCTTCCATCACAATCCCCCGAAAATAGTTGACCGTGAACCGACTTGGTCCTGAACCCGGACTACATCCGCTTGGCCGAAGAACAATGGTACTCGGGCCTACGCAAAGCCGGGTTTCCCGAAAACTAGAAGGGCGATCGAAGCATTTGGAACAAACGCGAAGACTTGGTACGGCGTGTATGTGCCGTTGGCACGTGCCTTGCTGTAGCCGTCGCATCCGGTTCTTGTTCTCCTCCTCGAGACCGGATCCTAGCCCTGGGCACTCTCCTCCGAGTGCCCGGGGCCTTTTTATGGACGTGACGATTCACGGCCTTTTTTGACCTTCCCTGCACTTCGACCCGAGTATTTGTGACGCCCTCGATTCTCCCGCGATCAGGGTACCGTGACGGGTCGGAGGTGCTTCGCCAGTTCCTTGCAGGGGTCGGGTCGCTCGGCGCGATCGGTGATCACGTAGGCGTCGAAATCCGTCGGGGACTGGGCACTGAACTGTCGTCGCGTTCGAGCACGCCGATGCTAATCGCGCCGCGCGCCGCATCAGCAGGCAACCAGAACGAAACCCCAACGTCGCGGCGCACATGACCGTTACCGGCCAGGA
>VBDA01000154.1 GCA_005883655.1 Betaproteobacteria bacterium
CATTGTCTTCGCCGCCTCCCGCCGCGACGGGCTTCATGCCGACCGCGCGCAATCCTGCCGCGGCGTACTTGCGCAGCAGCGCACACGCAACCATCGTCTTGCCGACTCCGGTGTCGGTGCCGGTGATGAATATGCCTTGGGTCATCGCCTGGCTCGCGGTTCGACACGGATGATCGCACTGCCGTCGTCGGTCATGCGCGGTTCAGGTTTCCACGCATGACCGTAGACGATCTCGAAGCTCGCTGGCAGGCGCCCCTCGCGGCGGGTAGCTTCGAGCGCGGCAAGCATGCGCTGCCAGCGTTGCCGGCCCATCAGCCCGCGCGGCCGCCCCGCCGTGACATTGTGTGCCCCGATTGCCTTCAGATCGCGCATCAGCCCGATCGCGTCAGCATAAGTCAGCGTCAGCGATTCCATGTCCATCACCGGATCGGCAAAGCCGGCATGAACGAGCATGTCGCCCAGATCGTGCATGTCGACGAACCGGCCGACATGGGTCGCGCGGTCGGCGGCAAGAAACGCCGCGCGCAGCTCCTTCAAGGTGTCGGGACCGAAGGTGGTGAAAGACAACAGGCCACCTACACGCAGCACGCGCCGGAATTCGGCGAATGACTTTTGCGGATCGCCGATCCATTGCAGCGTGAGATTGCTCCAGATCAGATCGATGCTTGCCGGCTTGATCGGCAGCGACGCGATGTCGCCGCAGATACACCAGGGCCGGAGCTCGCGTGCAGGCGCGAGCGGGCCGAGGACGCGTCCGAGGAGCGACCGGGCCGACCTCGCGGCCGCGGCTGCGCGATCGCGCGCCGCGAGAGTCATGTTGAACGCCAGGTCGAGACCGATAAGGCGAGCATCGGGGTAACGCGCGTGCAATTCCCCCAGCGCGGCGCCGGTGCCGCAGCCGGCATCGAGAATCGTGACTGGCTGCATTCTGACGAAGCCAAGGCGTTCGGCCATGCGCTGTCCGACCTCCCGCTGCAGCACGGCAGCTTCGTCATACGTGGCCGCGGCGCGCTCGAAGGCGCGGCGCACCTGTGCGCGATCGAGGTCCATAGGTCCGGTCGCGCGCTCAGTGGGCATCATCACGCCTCATTGGCCCGCATGGGTCACCCGCAAAAGCGTCCAGGGCTGCGATGACCGCCTGCGGATGCGACAGGAACGGGGTGTGCGCGGCACCGGGAATGACCACCAGCGAAGCATGAGGAAGCGCACTCGCCAGATACCTCCCTGCGGCAACCGGAGTCAGCGTGTCGCGATCGCCGGCGATGACCAGCGCCGGCTGCGAAATCGCGCTTAGTCCGCTGCGAAGGTCGGTCGAGGCGAGGAGCTCGAGCGAGTCGCGTAGCGCGTGCGGCGACGGTTCGCTGCGCGCGAACAGATGTGATCGTAACGAGCCAAGCGTGTCGCGTGCATGTTCGCTTCCCTGCACCTGCAAAGTTACGAAGCGTTGCAAGGTCTGCCGGTAGGCAACGCGAAGCTCGTCGCCAAATTGTCTCAGCGTTGCTTCCGCCATGGCGTGCGGCCAATCCGGCCGCTGGACGAAGCTTGGCGTGGTCGACATCAGCACCAGCGCGCCGACTCGCTCAGGCCGCAACCGCGCCCATTCGAGCGCAACCTGGCCGCCCAGCGACCAGCCTAGGATCATCAGCGGAGCCGGCGTTTCTGCGATTGCGAGCTCCACCGCTTCGACGACGCGGCGCAGCGACAATGGCGGCGGCGTCACCAGCGCGTCGCTGTATCCATGACCCGGCAAATCGACCAGATGCAGGCGGTAGCTCTCGATCAGCCACGGCAAGAGCGGAGACCACAACCCGGAATGCATCCCCCATCCGTGCAGCAGCACCAGCGGCCGGCCGCGGCCCACGCTTTCGACATGGACGCTCATTGGGCGACATCGGCGAGCGCCTCGGCCAGGCGGTCAACGTCGTCGATAGTGTGCGAAGCGGAAAACGTGATCCGCAAGCGTGCCGAGCCCCGCGGCACCGTCGGTGGACGGATTGCCGGCACCCAGATGTCGCGCTTCCACAACGCATCGCTGATGCTCAGTGCCTCTGAGTTCGCTCCGAGTATGAGAGGTTGAATCGCAGTCATCGACGGGAGCGTGCGCCAGGGAAGCGCAGCAGCAGCGTCTCGCCAGCGATCGATGAGCGCGAACAGGTGCGCTCGCCGCTCGGGCTCGTCGCGAATCAAGGCAAGGCTTGCCGCCAGTGCGCAGGCAAGCATCGGCGGCGCGGCAGTGGTGAAAATGTAGCTTCGCGCGGTCTGAATCAGCGTCTCGATGACCGACTCGTGCGCGGCGACGAACGCCCCGGCGACGCCCGCCGCCTTGCCGAGCGTTGCCATATAGACGATGCGCTCGGAGACAAGGCCGAGTTGCGCAAGCGTGCCGCGACCGGAATTCCCAGGATCTGCCGCCGACTCTTCGCCGAGCACGCCGAAGCCGTGCGCGTCGTCGACCGCCAGCCACGCGTCGTACTTCTCGGCAAGCTCGAGCAGGCTCCCAAGCGCGGCGATATCGCCGTCCATGCTGAAAACCGCGTCGGTGGCGATCAGCTTGCGCTTCGCGCCGCTCGACGCGAGTCTTTGTTCGAGCGCCTTGAGGTCCGCGTGCGCATAGCGAACGAAATCGGCACGAGACAGGAGTGCCGCATCGTTCAGACAGGCGTGGTTCAGCTTGTCGGCGAATACGGCATCGCCGCGGCCGACGAGTGCCGTGACGATGGCGAGGTTCGCCAGGTATCCGGTCGAAAACAGCAGCGCTCGCGCGCTCGGGCACGGAGCGATCCACGCGGCAAGCTCGCGCTCAATCGCGTCGTGGGGCGCGAAATGCCCGGAGATGAGGTGCGACGCGCCGGCGCCGACGCCGTATCGCGCAGCGCCCTCCTGCGCTGCCGCGACGACGCGCCGCTCGCCGGCCAGGCCTAGATAATCGTTGCTGCCGAAGTGGAGCACTTCGCGGCCGTCGACCCGCAACCGCGCACCTTGAGCGGAATCGACAATGCGACGTTCGCGCCGAAGACCCCGCGCGGTCCTCTGTTCGAGCGCGTCATCGAGCTCCGAGGTCAGCCGCGACATTGCCAGCGCCCGCATTGATACCCAAGCGCTCGAACAAGACACGGTCGGCGTCGAAATCCGGATTGCCGGTGGTGAGAAGCTTGTCGCCGTAGAAAACCGAGTTCGCGCCGGCGAAGTAACACAGCGCCTGCGTCGCGTCGCCGAGCTCGCGCCGGCCCGCCGACAAACGCACCATGGCCTTGGGCATGGTGATCCTTGCAGCGGCGATGGTGCGCACGAACTCGATCGGATCGATCGCCGCGACGCCGCCGAACTGCGCATGCAAAGGCGTGCCTTCCACCTGCACCAGGCTGTTGATCGGCACCGACTCCGGATAAGGATCGAGGTTGGCGAGCTGCGCGATCAGTCCGGCGCGTCCCCGTCTCGATTCGCCCATGCCGACGATACCGCCGCAGCACACGTGGACGCCGGCGGCGCGGACGCGATCCAGCGTATCCAGCCGGTCGCGATAATCGCGCGTAGTGATGACCTTGCTGTAGAACTCGGGTGAGGTGTCGAGGTTGTGGTTGTAATAGTCCAAGCCGGCTTTGCGCAGCCGCTCGGCCTGGCCATCCTTCAACATGCCGAGCGTCGCGCAG
The DNA here is from genome assembly GCA_005883655.1 of Betaproteobacteria bacterium. GTDB lineage: Bacteria > Pseudomonadota > Gammaproteobacteria > Burkholderiales > Casimicrobiaceae > PALSA-1003. Next base: position 3,651 of record VBDA01000154.1, read on the forward strand.
GTCTCCAGACCCAATGCCTTGACCTCGCGCACCATCGCCAGCACCGGTTCGAGGTCGCGGTCCTTGGGTCCGCGCCACGCCGCGCCCATGCAAAAACGCGACGCGCCGGCCGCCCGGGCCGCCCTCGCGGCTCTCACCACGGTATCGAGCGGAAGCAACTCCTCGCTGACCACCTCCGTGTGATAGCGCGCCGCCTGTGGGCAGTAACCGCAATCCTCGGGACAGCCGCCGGTCTTGATCGACAACAGAGTCGAAAGCTGCACCGCGTTCGGATCGTGATGCGCGCGGTGCGCCTCGTGCGCCCTGCGCAACAGATCGTTCATCGGCAAGCCGAGGAGCGCCTCGACCGAGTCGACGCTCCAGCGGGGCTCCACCTCCGACTGTGGCTCGCCGCGCTCCACCGTGATCGGCTGCATGCTTAGAGCACCTTCCGTGACATCGGGCCGTTGGGACTAGTATGCTGAGTCATCAGTTACGATAGCGGCGAGTTTCCGGCAGGGGGGGATAGTTGTCAAATTTTCTGACGAGCGCATTTGACAGCGTTCGGCGAAGTGCGCTCGACGCCGCGCGCATGGCGCTGCCGCAGCGATGCGAATTGTGCGCTGGCGTATCTGGCACCGATCTCGTCTGCGGCGGCTGCATGCGCGACCTGCCGTGGCTGGCCCGCGCGTGTCCGGTTTGCGCGCTGCCCTCCGGCGGCAGCGTTTGCGGTCAATGTTTGAGCGACCCGCCTCCATTCGATGCGACCATCGCCGCGTTCTCGTACGCGTTTCCGATCGACAGGCTCATCCATTCCTTGAAGTATCAGGGCCGCCTGGCGCTGGCCGAATGGTGTGCCGATGCGATCCTTGTCCAGCGTGGCAACTCCGGCGCCGGCTCGCGACCGGATCGCCTGATCGCATTGCCGCTCGCCGTCGCGCGGCAGCGTGAACGCGGCTACAACCAGGCGCTCGAAATTGCCCGCGTAATCGGGGCACGCAGCGGTGTTCCGCTGCTTCCTCGCGGACTGTCTCGCGTCCGCGCGACTCCGCCGCAGGCGGCGCTGCCGTGGGCGGAGCGGGCGAAAAACGTTCGCGGTGCTTTTGCGTGCGATCTTGATCTTTCGGGTCTGACCGTTGCGCTGGTCGACGATGTGATGACCACCGGCGCGTCCCTCGCCGAAGCGGCGAAGATCCTCAAGGCCTCCGGGGCGGCAAGCGTCGAGAACTGGGTCGTTGCACGAACGCTGCCACCGGCGGATTGATGCGCTCCTGCGGCACGGTCCTTTTGCGTTAGCGTCCGAGGGCTTGCCCGCCGATGGTAGCGATCGTACTGGTGCAGCCGGAAATCCCGCCCAACACCGGTAATGTCATCCGCCTTGCCGCGAATGCCGGTGCCGAATTGCACCTCGTCGAGCCGCTCGGCTTCAACCTGACCGACCGCGAGCTCAAACGCGCCGGTCTCGACTACCACGAATACACGCGGCTGACCGTCCATCCCAACTGGGCGGCGTGCCTCGCCACGCTCGGCACACGCAGGCGCTATGCGTTGACGACCTGGGGTAAGCGATCTCTTTTCGCGTGCAAGCTTGGCAATGACGACGTGTTTGTATTCGGCCGCGAAACGGCAGGGCTGCCAGAGGCGATCCTCGCCGACTTCGCGGAGGATGTCCGGGTGCGCATTCCGATGCAGCCGGCGGTGCGCAGCCTCAACATGTCCAACGCGGTCGCGATCACCGTCTACGAGGCGTGGCGCCAGACCGGATTTGCCGGCGCGTGCTAGACCAAGACTGAACTCGACGGCCGATTCCATCCCGGCCTGTGCAATGCCGACGCAAGGCCGGCGCGAAGCATCGCGTTTGCGGAAGCCTCGCGCAGCGGCACCGAAGCCCTGCTCACTGAAATTCCGGGCCGGGCTCGCGCGCGAGCAGCGCCTCGACCGCGCGCCTCGGCGACAGGTTCTCGTAGAGCACGCAATAGACCGCCGCACAGATCGGCATTTCCACGTCGAGCGACGACGCCAGGGTGTGCGCCGCTCGTGCGGCGGCGATACCCTCGGCAACGTGGCCCAGTCCGGCGGTAATCGCATCGAGCCGCTTACCCGCTGCCAGCGCGAGGCCAACGCGCCGGTTGCGCGACAAGTCACCTGTGCAGGTCAACACCAGGTCGCCCAGTCCGGCGAGCCCCATCAAGGTTTCGCGCCTGCCGCCGAGCGCGATCGAAAGCCTGCCGGTCTCCGCCAGCCCGCGAGTGATCAGCGCGGCGCGCGCGTTATTGCCGAAACCCAGTCCATCGCTGGCGCCGGCCGCGATCGCCAGCACGTTCTTGATTGCGCCGCCGACCTCGATTCCGATGAGATCGTCGCTCACGTAGGCGCGGAAGGTTTCTCCGCGAAGCCGCCGCGCGACGTTCTCGGCGAGTGTGCGCTCGGTCGCGGCGACGCTCACTGCCGTGGGCAGCCCGCGCGCGACCTCCTCGGCGAAGCTCGGTCCCGATATCACGCCGACTTGCGAGCGCCACAGCGGAGCGATCCTTTGATGCGCCAGTGCGACGCCGCCAGCATCATCCGCGGCGACGAAGCCTTTTCCGGCCCAGATGAGCGGAGCGTCGACCTTCGCACGCAACCTTTCGACGAGGTCGACCAGCGCCCCGACAGGAGTAGCGACGACAACGAGCGAGGCCCCATCCACCGCGCCGTGTAAATCGCTGAGCACCGAGACACTCGGCGGCAACTTCACGTCCGGCAGATAACGGGAGTTCTCGCGCGACGATTCGATCACGCCGGCCTGCATCGCGTCGCGGGCCCATAGCCTGATCGTGGTCGTGCTCGAAGCGCGTCCCAGATGCGCCGCCAGCGCACTACCCCAGGCCCCGGCGCCGAGAATCGCGACCGTGTCGCTCATGACCGGCGCAATTGAAACTTAGAGGCCCCAGACTTGCGAAATGCGAACGTATCCCGTCTGTCCGTCGCGATGCCTGACCTTGGCCCAGCCGGGAGTGCTGGTGGCATACGAGGTATCGGCAAGCTCGAGCAATACGTTTTGCTCGGCCTTGAAGACGACCGCTGCGTTCGCCTCCGGACTGGCCAGGACGTCGGCCGAAGACGCCCGGACCACAACGGTGCGCCGGTCGGCGGCGGCTTTTTTTTCCATCCATGCCACACTGCCGGTCGCATCGCGGATCTTGTACCACCCCTCGACCGAGACGATGACTTCGACCGGCACTTCACGGCCCAGCACGAACAAGGGCTTGGACCTGACCGACGGCGCATCGTAGAGGACTGCCGGCTCCAACGTGGAATGAAACTCCGCGCCGACAGCGCCGGCCGCGAGAAAGAAGAGCGACGCCGCGAGTGCAAGCGGACGCGTGAACACCGGCGGTCTTAGCTGGGAACCGGCGACGCCGCCGGCTGTTGCGCGAGGTTTGCGAGCTGCTGCTGATACAAAAGCTCGAAATTGATCGGATCGAGGTGGACGGGTGGAAAACCTGCCCGCGTAATCGCATCGGCGATGGTCTCCCGGATGTAGGGAAACAGCACATTGGGACAATGGATGCCCATGATCGGCTGAATATCGGCCACCGGGACGCCCCGAATCTGGAACACGCCGCCCTGAGCTGCTTCGACCAGGAACAAGACTTTGTCGCCGATCTTCGCAGTTACCGTCACGGTGAGCACGCATTCGTAGACGTCCTGCTCGATCTGCTCCCCACGAGTGCGCAAGCCGACTTCCACCTGCGGCGGCTCCTGCATGAAAAAAGATTGGGGCGCACCCGGGTTCTCGAGCGAAAGGTCCTTGACGTAGATTTTCTGAATCGAGAGCGAAGGTCCGGACTGCGGCTGTGGGTCGTCGGCCATGGGATTCCTGATAAGGGCTCAACTCATAATTATAGCGCGGCGCTCAAGCCCATCAGCGCTCTAGCATCGCAGCGAGCTTGCCCGCGCGGTCCAGGGCGACCAGATCGTCGTAGCCGCCGACATGAAATGCTCCGATATAGATTTGGGGCACCGTCCGCCTGCCTGTCTTGCTCATCATCTCCACGCGACGTGCGGGCTCGAGATCGACTCGAATCTTGGAAATCTCGGCCACACCTTTCGCACGCAAAAGGCGCTCGGCGAAATTGCAGTATGGGCACATGGCGGTCGCGTACATCATGACGTTCGGCATCACGCGTTTTCCATCGCCTTCCCCGCTTAAGCGCCAACCATCACGTGTTTTTCGCGATCGGCAAACCCGCCTCGACCCAGGCACGCACGCCTCCGCGCAGCGTATAGACCTCGGCGAAGCCGAGCTTGGACAGTGCCGAGCTCGCGCCGCGGCTGCGGTTGCCGCGCTCGCAATAAGCGATCAGCGGGCGGCTCGTCAACTTGGAGAGCTCGTCGCCTCTGCTTCCAAGCTGCGACAAGGGAATATGCACCGCGTTGGGCAGATGTCCTCCATCGTAGTCCTTGCCTTCGCGCAAATCGAGAATCACTGCATTCTGGCGATTGATGAGTTGAGTCGCGCCCAATGCTCCGACCTCTCCTACCTTCGAAAAACGACGGCCGACGAGCGGCCAGAGCAGCATGCCGCCCGATAAGATCATGACCAGGATCAGCGGCCAGTTGTTTTGAATGAATTGCATGAGGGATGCAGTGAAATCCAAGCACAGCGCAAGGGCGAAGGTAAAATGATAGCGTATCGCTAGGATTGCCGACGTTCGCCCGCCACCCGATTCCTCCGTTTCTCCGACGCCCAGTCGTGTCCGACATCCACTCCGTCATCCCGGTTCTGCTGGTGATACTCGACGGCGTAGGCTGCCGCGATGCGGCGCCCGACAATCCGGTGAGCCTGGCCCGTAAACCGAATTGGGATCGGCTCTGGCAGGAGTTCGCGCACACGACCATCGACGCCTCCGAGCGCTCGGTCGGGCTGCCCAGCGGCCAGATGGGCAACTCCGAAGTCGGGCACCTCAATATCGGCGCTGGCCGGGTGATCTACCAGGATTTCACGCGCATCGATCGCGCCATCGAGACCGGCGAGTTTGCGACCAACCCTGTCCTTGCCGAGGCAGTCGCAACCGCGCGCCGAAACAACGCGACCCTCCATGTGCTCGGTC
>VBDA01000558.1 GCA_005883655.1 Betaproteobacteria bacterium
GAGAGCTTCGTTAGCGCGCGCGACCAAGGATTCAACACTTTCAACTTCGTTCTCACCGACATCGACTACTCCTAGCATGACGGTTTTTTTGCCGATAGCGCTCAATATGGAAACATCCAGCTTGCTCGCCGCCCCCTCTATGGAAACGACGTCCAGCTTGGACTCGGACAGCCAGGTCAAGATATCACCGTAATAGTCCTGATTCGCTTTATAGCTGATGCCTTTTCGCTCCAGCGGCTTATTGGGATAACCGCGGCAAATATGCACCACAAAAGTCGCCTGGTCCTCCAGTCCCGCAAAGCAACGCTCGAGTGCTTGCAGCCCCCAGGCCTGCGCTGCTGCCGGGTAGCGCAGTAGCACAGGATCGTCGAACTGAATGATCCGGCATCCGGCTGTTATAAGCGCTGCAACTTCATGGTGAATCGCGTCGGCGTAGTCAAAGGCAAGCTGCTTTCGATCGCCCTGATAATATTCATCCGCTACGCAGTCGGCAACGGTGCTAGGCCCAGGAAGGCCTATTTTGGCGACGCCTTTGGCGTGCGTCTTCGTAAACAAGAACTCATCGAGAACCATCGCCTCCTTACGTTTTATTTTGCCGATGACACGCGGAGCATCCTGCTGGGCGGTTCCGGCTCGCATCGAGATGGGTTTTCGGTTACAAGCGTCAACACCTTCCAGTTTATTGACGATATGCAGCACATAGTGGCCTCGTCGTTCTTCGCCGTCGGTCACGATGTCGATGCCCGCTCTGTTTTGGTCTTTGATGGCCTCCAAAGCCGCCTTGTCCAACAATCTTGCAAACTCGGCTTGCCCCAGTTCCTTTTGGAGACGGTCAAAAGAAAAGCCAAAGCTGTCGAGTAGCGATCGACCGTTTTGCTTGTAGATATAGCGCGGCTTTGGATAGCTACCGACGATTGCCGTCAAGACCTTGGCTTGTATCCCCGCTGCCATAAAAGACAGTTAGTGGTTACCGAGTGATATTACCGAATGGGACACTTGATCAAATCGCAATACGTGCATTCATGCGCCTGCCGCTTGCCTTGTCGAAGAGGAGCGCGCTCGCTGGGGAAAAATTGAGTTGCACGTTATCGCCTTCGCGATAGCGGGCTTCCGCGCCGGCCTCGAGAAAACGAATAACGCCGAAGGAACTGTCCGCCGTGTAGAGGACCTCCCGGCCCATCGGCTCGGCGGCGATGACATGCGCGGGCGTTCCACGCTCCGCCACCTGCAAGCTCTCCGGCCGGATCCCCAGGACGACCGAGCCGCGGACCGACTCCGCCAGCGCGATGCTCGCCTCATGAAACTTGACCACGCCAGCGTCGGCTTCCCCCTCAAACAGGTTGATCGGTGGTGAGCCAATGAAGCTCGCGACGAACAAAGTGTCGGGACGCTCGTAGAGATCGTCGGCGGCGCCTTCCTGCTCGACTCGACCGCCATTCATGACTACCACCCGGTCGGCCATGGTCGTGGCTTCGGTCTGATCGTGGGTGACGAGGATCGTGGTCACGCCCAATTCGCGCTGGATGCGGCGAATCTCGGTCCGCATGGTGAGCCGCAGCCCCGCGTCGAGATTCGACAGCGGCTCGTCGAGCAGCAGCAGGTGCGGCCGCTTGACCAGCGCCCGGGCGAGCGCCACGCGTTGTTGCTGGCCGCCGGAGAGCTGGCTCGGCCGCCGGTCGAGAAGACCGTCCACTCGCACGAGCGCTGCGATCTCCCGCGCGCGGCGCTCGGCCTCGGTCCGCTCGACCGTCTTGAAGCGCAAAGGGAACATGATGTTGTCGAGTACCGACATGTTCGGATACAGCGCATAGGACTGAAAGACAATGCCGACGTTGCGGCCTCGCGCTTCGACGTCGTTGACCCGCGCGCCATCGAACGTGATATCGCCGCCGGTCGGCTGGTAGATACCCGCGAGCATCATGAGTGTCGTCGATTTGCCGCAGCCGGACGGGCCGAGCACCGCCACGAAGGCGCCATCCTCGATCGCGAGATCGAGGCCAGCGACCGCCGTCGCACTGCCCCACTCCTTGCGTAGATTCTTGAGCTCGATACGGGCCATGGTTTACCCCTTGATGCCGCCGATGGTCATCTGCGTCAGATACTTCTGGCAGAACACGTAGAGGAGCAGGCTGGGCAGAACGTAGAAGACGGCGACGGCCGCGACGATGCCGTAGTCGACTCCCATCACATCGTCGGCCACCCAAAAGAGGTAAAGACTCATCACCCAGTTCGTATTTTCGATGAGGAAGGTCCGGACGAAGATGTATTCCTCCCAGGCGCGGATGAACGCGAAGACCGCGACTGCGATCAAGCCCACGCGCACCTGCGGTAGCACGACGAGGCGGAAGGCCTGGCGTCGCGTCGCACCGTCGGTCATGGCGCTCATCTCGATGTCCCACGGCACACCGTCGAAAAAGCCCTTCATCACGAACACGTAGAAGGGAAGCTCGAT
>VBDA01000559.1 GCA_005883655.1 Betaproteobacteria bacterium
CGTCCAGATCTGCGGGCTTCGGGAACGCCATCACGTGGCACTCGCCAGTCTTGAGCTTGGCATAGCGCGCGGTCGCGTCGCGGGTGATCGAGTAGATCAGGTTGTCGATCTTGGTGCGACCCTTCCAGTAGCGGTCGAACGCCTTGTAACGGATCACCGCGTCCTTCTGGTAGGACCCGAACTCGAACGGGCCGGTGCCGATCGGATAAACATCGGCGGCGTTGGGCGTGCCCTTTTTTTGCATCGCCTCGAAATATTCCTTCGACAGGATCGATGCGAAGTCCATTGCCATGTCGGCAAGGAACGGTGCCTCGGGCCGCTTGAGGTTGAAACGCACCGTCGAATCGTCGATCTTCTGAACGCTCTCGACGATGTTCTTCATGCCCATGTCGTCGTAATAGGCGAAGGTTTGGCCGGCGGTCATCTTGTGAAACGGATGATTGTCGTCGGCCATGCGGTTCCACGAGAAAAGCACGTCATCGGCGTTGAAGTCGCGGCTCGGCGTGAAATTGGCGTTGCTGTGGAACTTGACGCCCTTGCGCAGCTTGAAGGTGTAGGTCTTGCCGTCGGGCGAAACCGTCCACGACTCCGCGAGTGCGGGGATGATATTGGTGGTGCCGAGCTCGAACTCGACCAGCCGGTTGAACATCGGCACCGACACTGCATCGAAAGTGGTTCCCGTGGTGAAGAACTGTGGCTGGAAGCCCTCGGGGCTGCCTTCCGAGCAAAACACGAGGGTGCCCTTCGCCACTGCGCCGAACGGCAGCAGCAAGGCGAACGCAAATCCGAGCGCGACGGCCGGCAGGCGAGAAGATGCGATAGGAGATATCTGAAACATGATGGGTCCTCAGTGGGAAGATCGGGCTCTGTGGAAGGGTCGGGGCCTCAGGGGAAGGTTCGAGTCTGTACGCGCCCATGCTAGCCGCGCGCCGCGGACTAGGCAAATCCTGTGTACTAGCCGCTGGCGCGGCTTCGCTGCTGCCGCGTTGCGTAGAGGCAGATGCCGGCGGCTACCGAGACATTGAGCGACGCGACGCTCCCCATAAGCGGGATGCTGACGCTCCGGTCGCAAAGCTCGCGCGTCAGCCGCCGCAATCCACTTCCCTCGCCGCCGAGCACCCAGCCTATTGGGCCCGAAAGATCGGCATCGAACAGGCTCTCCTTGCCCTCGGCGTTGGCCCCAACCAGCCAGATGCCGCGCTCCTTCAAGTCGCGCATGGTGCGCGCGAGGTTGGTGACGGCAATGACGGGCACGGTCTCGACGGCACCGGAAGCCAC
>VBDA01000155.1:0-1229 GCA_005883655.1 Betaproteobacteria bacterium
TGTTCTGGAGAGGCGCGCCGGAACCCGAGAACGACCAGCTCGCGTCGGCTTTGTGATATGTCGCTAGCACCAACGCGAGGTAGATAAGCGCGGCCACGATCAACAGCCACCAGGATTCGTGCAGCAGGCGCGCGAAGCGCGGCGGAAGCGAGGATATGGCCGGTCGTGATCGAGGTACCGCCGCGGGTTGCCGCCGTCCGACGATTCGGTTCTTTTTTCTATTGAAAAGCATTAACTTAGAACGCACATTTAAACTAATTCCAAACTATGATACGCCGCCGTCAGGGTCAACGCAAAAGCGAACCAAGAAACCATGCATGCCTCTGTGGAAACGCACCTTGGGTCCGGATCGTGCGCGCCCGTTAGTGCAGCTGATCCGTAGCTTGCGCGCGAACTTGCATAAGCGGCCTGGCGATAGCACATGACGAATAATGCCGGGCGCCGAGCATTGAAACGAGGATGCTCGCGTTTCCATTAAAATCCTGACCATCTCTCCAGGAACGCAACGACATGAGCACCAAGCATCACCGATTGTTGATTCTCGGCTCCGGACCCGCCGGATTCTCGGCCGCAGTATACGCCGCGAGGGCGAACCTGAAGCCGGTGCTGATTACCGGCCTCGCACAAGGTGGCCAGTTGATGACGACCACCGACGTCGACAATTGGCCAGCGGACGCGGATGGAGTGCAGGGCCCGGATTTGATGACGCGATTTCAAAAACACGCCGAGCGCTTCGAGACCGAAATCATCTTCGACCACATTCATACCGCGGAGCTCGGGCGCCAGCCATTCCGCCTGACAGGCGACACGGGCGAATACACCTGCGACGCGCTGATCATCGCTACCGGCGCCTCGGCGAAATATCTTGGCATCGCTTCGGAGCAGGCGTTTATGGGTAAGGGTGTTTCTGCCTGCGCGACCTGTGACGGGTTTTTCTACAAGGGACAGGACGTCGTGGTCGTCGGCGGCGGCAACACCGCGGTCGAGGAAGCTCTGTATCTGTCGAACATCGCCAAACGGGTTGACGTCGTTCACCGTCGGGACAAATTCCGGGCCGAAGCGATTCTCATCGACAAGCTGATGGCGAAGACGAAGAATGGCGGCAACGTGAGCGTGCTGTGGGATCACACGCTCGACGAAGTGACCGGCGATCATTCCGGCGTCACCGGTGTCCGGGTCAAGCACGTCGGCAGCGGAGCAACGCAGCATCTGGATGTCCAAGGCGTGTT